>CAJQQO010000064.1 GCA_905480475.1 uncultured Pseudomonadales bacterium
GCCGCCCTCACTGCCAGGCAACCATGCTGCAACAAAGGCATTAGAAGCATTTAACTCTTTATTAACCCACATCGGCCGACCCGATAGAAAAACAGAAACAACCGGTACACCTTGCGACCGCAGATTCTGTAACACGGCTAAATCTCTTTTGTTTCCGACTTGATATTCAATATTATTTAAGTCACCAAAGTATTCGGCATAGGGCGATTCGCCATACACTACAATGGCAACATCAGGCGGAGAGGATGGATCGAAGAGACCGGTAGTGCTGTAGTTTACACTGCCACCCGATGAAGCCACAGTACTTTGTATACCATTAAGAATCGATGTCGCTTGTGGAAAGTGGCTATTGCTATTGCCGGTTCCTTGCCAAGTAACTGTCCAACCTCCGCTTTGCTGGCTAATGTTATTTGCAGCACTGCCTACCACTAAGACATTTGCGTTTGCAGGCAAGGGCAAAAGGTTATCACTATTCTTTAGCAATACCATCGATTCACGTACCGCCTGTCTTGCTAAGGCACGGTGTGCTGTAGACGCAAGCAAAGCATTATTATTGGCATGTAGTCGATCCGAAGGTTTGGATTTATTCAACAAACCGGCTCGCAGTTTTACCCGCAAAATTCGAGTAACCGCATCGTCTACCCGCTGCATCGATATTTCGCCGCTTTGTACTTGAGCAAGTGTATTGCTAATAAATGCCTGCCAATCCCAAGGGACCATCATCATATCCACACCCGCGTTAAAGGCCTGTGCGCAGCTATCATCACTACAACCGGGAACTTGACCGTGACCGTTCCAATCACCTAATACAAAGCCATCAAAACCCATTTGTTCTTTTAAAACATCGGTTAACAAATAGCTATTGCCGTGCAATTTACTGCCATTCCAACTATTGTAAGAAGCCATAACCGTTTGCGCGCCAGCACCCAGTGCCGAGTAATAACCTTGAGCATGAATATCACGCAACTCTTGCTCGGTAACAATAGTATTCCCTTGATCAACACCACCATTGGTACCACCATCACCAACAAAATGCTTGGCAGTGGCTAACACGCGCGAGGGATCAAATAGATCACCCGTATCGGCTTGACCTTGTAAACCAATAATCATTTCACCGGCAAAGGCTTCGACAATTTCTGGATCTTCTGAATAACCTTCGTAAGTTCTACCCCAGCGATCATCACGCACAACAGCCAGCGTAGGTGCAAACACCCAATCAATACCCGTGGCAGCAACCTCTAGCGCCGTTGCCTCACCTATTTGTCGAATCAACGCTGGATTGTTACTAGCACCCAAACCAATATTGTGCGGAAAAATGGTTGCACCAATCACGTTGTTATGGCCGTGCACTGCGTCAGTACCCCACAATGCTGGTATCCCTACACCGCCGTCACTAGTGTCAGTGCTTGCCTCATAAAAACTATCCGCCAAGGCCACCCAATCCGCGACGGTAGCATTCTTATTTTTTGACGGCCATGATCCACCACCGTTAAGTACCGCACCCAAATGATAGTCACGCACATCATTAGTGGTCACTTCTTGAATTTCTGCCATAACCATCTGGCCAACTTTTTCTTCCAAAGTCATTTGGTTGAGAATGATATTCACGTCGATATCAACATCAGTAGTCAACGCACTATTGACCATTGGCCAAGTCACGCCAGCACTGGTAACACTAATGGAGACGAGTGTCGTTGACTGCTCACCATCAGCATCGGTAATAGTGTAAGAAAAACTATCATCACCACTAAAACCTAAAACCGGTGTGTAACTCGCGTTACCGGTTTGGCTAAGGTTGACATTGCCGTTTGTAGGCGCAACATCCAGACGAAAAATAATCGGTGTATCCTGCATGCCCGTATCATTGGCTGCAAAGGCAATAACCACAGTCGTGTTCTCATCGGTAACAGCGCTATCAGCATTGGCAACCGGCGTGTTGTTAGATGTAGCCGGTGAACCTGTAGGTGCATTAACGTTATCAGCAGGCGCGGAGTCAGAAGAACTACCGCAGGCAGAAATACCAACTAGCGCAACAAGTATCAGGCAAATCTTAGCGGCAAGGCTTGGAAAATTTGCAAACCAACCATTGGGTTTAGCATTGCTAGTTCTGATGGCGTGAGTATTGTTAGAAAAAGAATGTAAAGTCGTCATTTGCTATCCGCTATATCATTATATTTTGGATAACAGTTTAAACCGGCAAGCGACTGTATAAGGCTTGGGTAGACGCTTCTTAACTTAAAATAGGTGCGTTTTATCTTAAAAAAACAGAGAGAGCACTGCATCTGACGAAAGCAATGCCTATAAATAGGGCCTGTAAATAACATCAGAAATTAGTTACCTGAAGATTCAAATGCATTTAGCATCAACCGCTTAACCGCCTCACCATAAGGCGCAAGCAACTCAGCAGAGGTGACATCAGGGATATCACGCGGGGTATGAAAGAACCGATGGCTACCTACCATACCCATTGCGGTATAACCTTGATCAATAAAACCTACTAACTCGCCATTAGCCGAGGGTAATTTGTCAGTACTTTCTACTTCAAGGTCGGGCACGTACTTAAACGCGGTTTTGGCCTGCGACAATAACTGCGGATGCGCAAACAAAAAATTATATTGATGCGCTTGCGCTAAAGGCTGTAAACCGTGCTCGCTTTGCTGCCAGCTTCGCGCGCCAATTGATGCACCTAGGTGTAACCATAAATCCACATCTTTAGAATCGGGAATTAACTCCATGCTAGCGTGCGCACCCATATAACTTAACTCATGGCCGCTATTGGCAACAAACAAAATACTCTGCTGCGTATCTTGCGCCGCTAACCATCGCGCCAGACCTAAAAATAATGCCACACCGCCGCCGCGTTCACCCGCTGCTTGAAACCAGCCACTGCTAGGCGTTGAGATAATAATCCATCGATCACCACGTTCTATTTTTCCTATCACATTATTTGCCTGCGCGTTTTCTTTAAGCTCACCCAGTAGAGTGAAAGAAACGTTTTCACCACCACGCTTGGCAGCATCAATAATGGCATGCGAACCTTTTGCTACCACCAAAGTAGGAATAGGCAGGCTACTTTGCAAATAAGGTTCCGCAGCATTGCGCACATAAATCTCACCCGAGGGATGCGGCACAGCTACAATTAAAGCCAATGCCCCTTTGCTGGCAGCGATTTTTACGTATTTGGAAATATCCGCTCTATGCCATAAACCGGTTTGCTCAGGCATGAGATAAGCAATAAAACCGCTTAGGTCTGATTGATCAAAATAAGCAAGTGGCGCGACAATGCCGCTTTTATCTGTCGTTGCCGGAAGCCAATGTGGAAACGCTGGAACCGATTGACCACTGACTATCAGCTCACTATATTGATTTAAAAACTGCTTAAGTTTAAACGGCTGTAAGCTCGCATCAATACCGCTGCGCTGTAACGCTTGCAGTAACCAGTAGCTGGTGGCGATATCGGCGGCACCACCAGTGCGGTGCTCGCCAAAACCAGAATAGGTTTTAACATCATCGTATAGCGCCTGTCCGCTTAATGGCTCTGCGACTTTAGGTATTGCTATTTTTAGTTCTGCTATTTTAGGCTCTGTCGCTAATGCCGACGAAAAAACACCTAGTAATAAAAAGCAAATACGATAGAGCTTACCACTTAGATATTTTTTCATATTGATAGGCTGCTATTTTAAACGTCGGCTTAATTGTCTTATTGATGATAAAACCCCATGCGCAAACCATACAGCAAAGATGTCGGCAAACCCATTGATAAAAATTCATCATAGTAGCGTGCTAAAAATTAACACACTAAACTAAAAAACCAAAAACAATACAGCCAGCCTACTTATTTATATATCCAAATAAGCAAGCATGGTATCAACATCGCTAATAGTAAATGGATCATCCGGACAGTTATCCATTAAACCGGGCTCTACAAATTGCGCTTGTATTACACCGTCAACCACATGCATGGAATAACGCCATGAACGATCACCAAAACCCAAGTTTTCCTTTTTAACTAACATACCCATTAAGCGGCTGAACTCACCATTACCATCGGGTAGCATTTTGACTTTTTCTACACACATTTGCTTGCTCCACTGGTACATAGAAAAAGCATCGTTGACGCTTAAGCAATACACTTCATCAACACCCTTGGCTTTTAATTCCTCGTACTTTCGTTCAAAGCCTGGTAAATGAGTGCTGGAACAAGTAGGTGTAAATGCTCCAGGCAATGCTAGTACCACAATATTTTTGCCGCCAAAAATATCTACTGTACTTTTGTCTTCCCAGCGGAAAGGGTTTTCATGATCGATAGAGTTATCACGAACTCGTGTTTTAAAAACCACCTCTGGCACTCGCCTTTTACCTTGCGAGTTATTGGTAGCGCTTTGTTTTGCTGCTGTTGCTGGGCTCATTGTGTTTTCCTTCTAAAGTGAATAAAAATAAAGTTACCAATTGCCACATTGATTTTGGCTTAGTGCCTGTAAAACTTCTCGCTGGCTAATAACACCGACTAGCGCATCATCTACCATCACTGGAAATACTTTTGGCTCATCACTCATCCGCCCGGCAATATCCAAAATACTGTCATCAGGATTAACGGTCTCAACCGCGCGTCTCATTACCGCCTCGATCAAAGTAGGCGTACCGCAGTGATAGCTATCGCTTAACAATTGCTTAAGACAATCCTGTTCTGAGACCATACCAACCAATGCTTGACTGTCCCCTGATTGCTTATCGAAGACAGCAGCACCTGAGCTTTGCGAATCGGCCAATATCTGAATGGCCTCATTCAGTGTCGCGCCAGCGCTGATGGCAGCGACTTGCGTATTCATATATCTGCCCACTTTTGCTGTTGTAGTCATAACAATCTCCCCATATGTCAGTAAATTAGCTATTAAAAATAGGGACTTAGAGTGTTTATGCCCTATCAAGCTATGGACTTTAGTATCATGCTAAACCAGTGATAGGTAAAATTGATTAATGCTAATATAATGATAGCTATTATCTATAAATATCAAAGTCAGACTATTTGACCGAATACGTGCCAGCCATTCGCAGCAAGCCCACTCAGCCGTCTGATCTTGGTAAATCGACGACCCGGAAAATACTTAAAGGGAGTTGTATCAACTATCGGCTGAATCTTGGACTGCAGGCTAAGACGAACGGTTTATAAATTATTGGCAATAAAACAAATGACGCGTTTGATCCAAGTACAATTACGCATAAGGATAATAGCTACATACCATTCACAATCTAAGCGAGCAGAAAAATGAGTGAGACAAACAACAGTCAATTGGAACAAGCGGTTATCGACGGCACCGCATGGCGAGAATTTTGTGACGAGCTAAAGTCACTCGCCGATATTGTCACTGCCGACGATACCCCTAACGATGCCTTTAATCGCGCTGAAGGTTTTCGTTATTTAACCCGCTTATTGCGCAACAGTTTAACCAGCGTTATGGAGTATTCAGATCAGGAATTTCCTAGCCTGCAAAGCTTGGGTGATATGGTGAAGATGGGCGCGGACAACCCGGACAATATTTATCAAGGTTGCAAATTAAATGGCGCTTACGATTATAAAATTACTGGCCAGCGTAATAGTGTTTTCTATTTAAGCTTTAGCACTATCTCCGGTAGCTATGGCTCTAACGGAAAAATGATTGTTGATGGTTTTATTGACAATGAAGAACTGCAAGTTGATGACGACGGGCGCTTTGAAATGATTGTTAGCGTTAATAAGCAAGCCGGTAATTGGCTGCCCATAACCGCGCAAACAAAATCTATCAATATTCGACAGACCTTTCTCGACCGCAGCCAAGAACAAAAAGCCGACTTAAGCATTCAACGTATTGGCACTGATGATAAACCCGCACCGTTTACTGCTCAAAAACTTAGCGACGGCTTAAATCAAGTGAGTCGCTATATGCACGGCACGGTTAAATTATTTGCCGATTGGTCTGCCAGCTTTAAGCCCGACATCAATACTTTACCACCCGCTGATCAGGCTTATTGTCAATCAATAGGCGGTGATCCCAATATTTTTTACTTCCATAGCTATTGGGAATTGGCTGAAGACGAGGCGTTAGTCATTGAGGCAAAAACAGTCCCCGAATGCAGCACTTGGAATTTTCAACTGGACAATTATTGGCTGGAGTCGCTGGATTATCGCTACCATCAAATTACACTTAACAAGCATACGGCCACTTACAATAAAGACGGCAGTGTGCGCTTAATTGTTGCCCATCAAGATCCGGGTGATCCTAACTGGATTGATACCGCCGGACATTTGCTCGGTACCATGTGTTGGCGTTGGATTGGCGCAACTGAACATCCCGGTTTAGAAACTCGGGTGGTTAAACTGGCTAGCTTAAAATCTTAGCGCTAAAGAAATACTTAAGAAAGCGAGACACTAAAGAAAACCGTATCGACAAAAAGGCCGATACGCGATTATATTATTGGCCGCGATAACAATAAGTCAGGAATACTCTGTGACAAGTACTAGTAGCAGGCAAGATCCCTCGGTCGTTATTATTGGCGCTGGCATGACTGGCATTCAGCTGGTGATAAAATTAAAGCAAGCCGGCATTAAGAATATTATTGTGCTAGAAAAAACTCATGATGTCGGTGGCACTTGGCGCGAGAATACCTATCCAGGCATTTGCTGCGACGTTCCCTCGCATGCCTACACCTATTCTTTTGAACCCAATCCTGAGTGGAGTAGTTTTTTCCCTTCCGGTAGTGAGATTCACGCCTACTTTAAAAAGGTGACAAAAAAATACGAGGTTGAAAAACATATTCGCTTTAATCAGTTGGTGACGCGCTGTGTGTATGATGAAGAGAGCAACACCTGGGCTATAAGCAATGCCGACGGTGAAGTGCTACAGGCCGATTTATTATTTTCTGCAACAGGTATTCTACATCAACCGGTTATTCCTGATATTAGCGGTCTCGATTCGTTTGCCGGTGCAAAATTTCATTCTTCGCAATGGGATCACGATACGGATCTAATCGGCAAACGCATTGGCGTGATTGGCACCGGCTCTACTGCAACCCAAATTATCCCGGAATTGGTGAAGCTGGCAGGTTCCAAAATCTCTGTCTTCCAGCGCACTGCGCAGTGGATAGTGAAAATGGATAATCGCGATTTTAGCGATAAAGAAAAACAACAATTCCGTGATCAACCCAAACGCATGGAGCGAATAAGAACTTGGTCGGCGCGATTTTGGGCCCAAGGTACGGCCGCTTTAGTGAGCGACCGCTGGTTTGATCGACTTACCCATAAGCTAGTGTCGTGGAACGGCCTACGCTACCTGAATAAAAGCATCAAAGATCCAGAGCTGCGCGCTAAGCTAACACCGGATTATACCTTTGGCTGTAAACGGGTTGTTATCAATCCCTTATTTTATGATGCGATTCAACAAGCGAATGTGGATTTAATCACCGAGAACATCGATCGTATAGAGCCAGATGGAATAGTTACAAAAGATGGCGTATTGCACCCCTTGGACATACTGGTTATGGCAACCGGCTTTGACGCCACCGCCTTTATGCGACCCATGGAATTTATTGGCAAAAGCGGCGTCACTATCGAACAAGCTTGGGCGAAAAAGTTTAACGCCTACCGCTCGATGTTTTTACCCGACTTTCCCAATTTCTTTTTAATGCTTGGGCCTAACTCGCCTATTGGCAATCAATCGATTATTGAAATCAGCGAAATCCAAACCGAGTACGCGATAAAATTAATTGACCAATGGCGCGCTGGCAAACTGCAAACCATCGCCGCAAAACCCGAAGCCATGCAAGCGTGGGCAAGCATGTTAAAAGAGCGTATGGGACACACAGTTTGGACCAGCGGCTGCCAAAGCTGGTATTTAGATTCAGAAGGTGACGCTTTAGCCTGGCCAGATAAATGGTCAAAATGGGTAGCCGCTATGCAAACACCCGACTTAAGCGACTTTGTGCAAAATTAAAATCGCGAAAACTTAAGCGCCGTAAACAAAAACTGTAACGGTAACAATAAAAAATCTATTGGAATGTATTTATGTCAAAGAATGTTTATGTTAATGAAGATGGCACAGTAAAAGATGTTGTCGCCATCCAACAACAAAAATCCGCCGATTCGGTTGCAGAAAAATATAATGTCGATAAAGAACAGTTAGCAGCGTTAACCGCTGAAGTGAATGAAAACGGTTACGTCATCATTCCCGAGCTGATCCCCAAAGCCATGATGGAAGAAATCAAACAGGCTATTTCGCCGCTACTCACCCATGATGGCCGGAATGAATTTGAAGGCACAAAAACTCGTCGCATTTATTCGGTGATTGAAAAAACGCTGGCACTAAACCCATTGGTCGACCACCCTTTAATTATGGCCTTAATGGATAATTTTTTAATGGACAGCTTTTTACTGTCACAACTACAAGCTATTAATGTTTACCCCGGCGAAGTACAACAACCGCTGCATCACGATGATGGCTTTTATCCCTTTCCTAGACCAAGAAAACATTTTAGTGCAGCAACGATTTGGGCAATTGACGATTTTACCGAAGACAACGGCGCAACGATGGTTTTTCCTAAAAGCCATTTATGGGGTGATGTATCGCCCGCCGAGATGGACAAAAGCCAAATGATTCCAGCGGTAATGCCAGCAGGCTCGGTGATATTTTTTCTTGGTACGCTTTGGCACAGCGCAGGCCCTAACCATAGCAATGCCCCGCGTATGGCGGCAACCGCGCAATACTGTGAACCCTGGGCAAGACAACAGGAAAACTACGGTATCGCGATTTCTCGCCCGCAGGCAAAATTGTGCAGCGATAGAATTCAAGAGATGTTGGGTTACAGCATGCTGTTTCCCTTTATTGGCTTTGTTGATGGACGAAATCCAAAGCGCTTATTAGAAGAATAATATTGTTAGCCGAATAGATTGATTGGCCTCTGC
>CAJQQO010000065.1 GCA_905480475.1 uncultured Pseudomonadales bacterium
TCAAAATCAATATGACTTTGTAATTTGATTAAACGTTCAAAGCCCATATAGGTCCAAGGCGATGAGCAGTCAAAGAAACATTCAACGGTTTTTTTTGCGGCAGACATAGTGATACCTTGATAAGATCATTTATTAAATTCAGGATTTTTTATAAAGCTCGGATGTTTGATTGAATAAAACATCGCGTGTACTCTGGTCTGGCCCTCCGTCAGGGCGCCAGTCTTTACCTATATCTACGCCACGGCGCAACGCAGGGCGCACTTTTAATTCATCGTACCAGCGCTTTAAATACGGGAAGTTATTTAAATCAAAGCCGTAACGTTTGTAGGGCAGCAGCCAAGGAAAGCTTGCCATATCGGCAATGCTGTAATTATCGTTGGCAAGGTATTGGGTTTTTTCAAGTTGGTAATTCATAACTGCTAGCAGGCGATCGTATTCATTTAAATAGCGGGTTTTACTGTAGTCGTTTCCTTCGGCGGCGTAATTAATAAAGTGGCTGGCTTGTCCACCCATTGGACCGAGGTTTGCCATTTGCCAAAATAGCCATTGATTGACCTGATAAAAACCGCGTTTATCTTTGGGCATAAACTGGCCGGACTTTTCAGCCAAGTACATTAAAATACTGCCCGATTCAAAGATGGATACTGCTTCGCCTCCACCCATGGGCTGGTGATCAACAATGACTGGCATACGGCCGTTAGGTGATAGCGATAAAAAGCTTTCTTCAAATTGCTCACCCGAACCAATATTGATCGGGATTAATTTATAAGGTAGCTGGCATTCCTCCAGCATTATGGTGATTTTCCATCCGTTGGGTGTTGGGGCAAAGTAAAGATCGATCATTGTTTAGCGCTCGAAAAATTATTGTAACTCGCTTAAATACTTAAGCGCATTAGCCAGTTTTTGATAAGACCATTGTTTGGTTTTGCTCCACCAATTAGCATGATAACGCAGCTGATAATCCTGATTGGCTTGCTCAAGAATAAAAGCGTGAATCGCATCAGCTGATTGCTCATCTAACACATCATCAAAGCGGGGCATGCCAGCCTGCTCCATCATACCTTCGAGCACAACCTTATTAAAATTGTCATGCCATATTTGATCCAAATGCCTTAAATCCGGTATAGCACCATCGCTGACAACATTAGTGCCATGGCAGCGTGAGCAAAAACGGCTGTAGCTTATTGCACCTTGGCTCAACACCTCTTTGCTAACATCGGGTATTGGCGGTGGCTTGGGGATTTGCATTTCAGGTACTGGCGGTAATGACGCTTGTCCAGTTAAGGTAAATGCCAGAATGCGGCCATTAACATTGGTAACCTTATGCTGCAAACCAATAATTTGGCTAAGGCCACCACCGCGGCCGGCGGGTACGGCAATATATTGTTGATCTCCGGTAGCGTAACTTACCGGGCTACCAACAATACCGTTTTGGGTATTGTATTTCCATCGCTCGCTACCATCGCGCGCATCGTAGGCTGCAAACCAGCCATCCACCGTACCTTGAAAAACTAAATTGCCGGCGGTGGATAAAGTGCCGCCATTGCCAATCAATGGTCGGGCGACCTCCCATACCTTTTCTTGCTTGATCGGATCCCAGGCTAATAGCGATCCTTCTACAAAGGTTTGCATTAAGGTTTGGCTAAGTTGGGCGTTGTGCATATCAACATCAGTATTGACGCCGGTGTTCCAATGGCGCGGATAACGTTGGTAATTAAAATCCTGTTGTAGTTCGCCACCAATATGCTGGGCGGGAATATAAATTAGACCGGTGTTGGGGTTGTAAGACATTGGATGCCAATTGTGCGCCCCAATACCTATTGGGTAAACCATTGCAGGTGCTTCGGCATAGTCTTGCCCTTCAATTTCGACCGGCCTGCCGGTTTCCATATCGTAGTGGCTAGCCCAGCTAACTTTTTTAGCATAGGGTTCGGCCGATAACAGTTTTCCTGTGGCGCGATCAAGAATATAGAAAAAACCGGCCTTGGGCGCTTGCATTAATACTTTACGTTTTTCACCGCGCCAATCAATGTCGGCAAGAATAATGGTTTGGGTAGCGGTGTAATCCCATGTTTCGGCAGGGATTTCTTGATAGTGCCAAACGTATTCGCCAGTATCGGGTTTTAAGGCCAGAATAGAACAGAGAAATAAATTGTCACCACCAAAGGGGCTACGAATATATCGATTGTGCGGCGCGCCATTGCCTACACCAATGTAAAGTAAATCCAGCTCTGGATCGTAGGCCATCGAATCCCAAACGGTTCCACCGCCGCCATGTTCCCACCAATTGCCGGTCCAGGTTTTTGCTGCTAACTCCATTTGCGGGTTTTCAAAACCATCGGCAGGATTGCCCGGAACGGTATAAAAGCGCCAAGCCATTTCACCGCTTAGTGCGTCGTAGGCAGAGACATAACCGCGCACGCCGTATTCGGAGCCGCCGTTACCGATAATCACTTTGCCTTTAACCACTCTGGGAGCGCCAGTAATGGAATAGTTTTCACCATCGGGTGTGGTTTGTGTTGTCCAGACTTGCTGGCCGGTTTGGCTATTCACGGCAATTAATCGACCATCAAGCGTGCCGATATAAATATTATCTTGCCAAGCTGCAGCGCCACGATTGACCACCCCACAGCAATAGCGGTAGTTTTGTTCACGTGGTACTTGTGGATCAAAGCGCCATAATTCTTCGCCAGTAGCAGCATCTAAGGCATGCAAAACGCTCCATGCCGCGGTGACATACATTACGCCATCAATTATCAGTGGAGTACCCTGCAAGCCTTTACGATTACCAGTATCAAAATACCAAGCCAGTTTTAAATGCCGAGCATTATCATTGTCTATTTGCTCCAGTGGACTATGGCGTTGTTCGGAATATCCTCGACCATAAGAAAGCCAATTGTTAGCATCAAGATTTTTATCCGCTAATGCAATACGTTGCTGATCAACTGCACTAGGTGTTGTAGCAAACGCCAAAATGCAGCTTAATAAACAGCTTAAAAAAAGAAAAATTAGCGTAAAGATCTTGGTCTGAAATATATTTCGCATCATGGATTGAATGGTCATAAGCATGGGTAAATTTGTTGGTATTTTGCTTTGCTGATTAAGCCTGCTAGCGTAGCACAGCTAGCAGTAAGGCATAACAAAGACCTGCTGCTAATATCTGCGGATAGGTTAACTTTTGGTAAGTCCGGTTCGGTAGAATTAAGCCGTGGGCGTGTATTTTTAGTGACGGATTTTTCTATTGACTGTTGCTGTGAATATTTATCCAATGGTGAAATAGTTGTAGGCCAATAGCTAACGATAAATTTAATAAGAGCTTCGGAGAACATAATGCGTAGAGTAGTCACCGGTGTTAATAATCAAGGTAAGGCAGTTTTTACTCATGACGATAAAAGCCCACACTTTATCAAGATGGGTAATTTTGAAATGGGTGAAACCTGGGCTGATGCCAGTGCGGTAATTTCCGATGGTGTTAGCGATCAAGCCGAGGGAAGCATTGGCAGTGTGCCAGCGCCCGGTGCAAGTTTGCTTCGCTATGTGGTGTTCCCATCTGCGAAAGAGATGCAGGCCTTAATGGCTAGTGCTGACGACGCTAATACTAATAACGATCAAGTCTCCGATGATTTTAATAATGAAGATGACAATCCGGGCATGCACACAACAGAAACCATTGATTATGGTTTTGTATTGGAAGGTAGTATTACATTAGAGCTGGATGATGGGATGAAAAAGGTTTTGCATGTTGGGGATTGTTATATTCAAAACGGCACTCGCCACGCATGGCTCAATGAAACCGATAAGCGCGCCGTTATTGGCGTGGTGATGTTGGGAGCAAACCGAGCCTAATCTTAATTTAGCATAGCAATTATCTTTTCTATTGCTATGCATTTTTCTACCACTAAACATTTTCTCTATCGCTAAGCATTGCCAACGCTAGGGCTTCGGCAACTCTAAGACCATCAACTCCGGCCGATAAAATACCTCCGGCGTATCCAGCGCCTTCACCTGCAGGATATAAACCGCGAGTATTAAGGCTTTGATAGTTTCCCCGATCACGAGTAATCCGCACTGGCGATGAAGTGCGGGTTTCAATACCGGTAAGAATGGCATCGTCGCGATCAAAGCCTTTTATTTTTTTGCCAAACGCCGGTAGCGCTTCGCGAATAGCTTCTATTGCATAGTCGGGTAGTGCAGGTGATAAATCGCCGAGTAATACACCGGGTTTATAGGAAGGGACAACATCGCCCCAATGACTTATGCTTGATTACGAATAAAGTCGCCAACCAATTGACCGGGCGCGCAGTAGTCTTTGCCGCCTAATACAAATGCTTTGCTCTCTAGTTGTTCTTGCAAATCGACTCCAGCTAGCGCATCACCGGGAAA
>CAJQQO010000066.1 GCA_905480475.1 uncultured Pseudomonadales bacterium
ACTGGAGTGATAAACCAATCAACAAAAATTTCGTAGCTATCATTGTCCAATGCTGAGTCTATGGTGGTATAGTTTGCGCCAATACCTACGTGAGAGCTAGGGTAAAAGGTACCACCAAGGACGAACGCAGTGTCATCATCGGTACCGGTTTCTACAGTGCCTACAGCGGCTTCAATTGAAAAAGCTAGATCGCCGGATGAGACATGTTTTACACCCAGAAATAGTGAGTCAGAGTTGATATCTTCTACTTCTACATCAATATAGGCGAGGCTGAGCTCTGTGTTTTTAGCAACATAATAGCCAACCGAAAGCGCTATAGTTTCAGTGTCAATATCTTGAACTTCACCATCTGAAAACAGTATTTCGCCTGTTAGGCCATTTTCTTTGCCAACAACTCTTAGGCCTAAGCTTAGATCTGTTGTATCGACGATCCCAACTTCTCCATCGGAGTAGCCAATAGAAAAGCTTGAAGTGCGATCAAGAAAGCTAGCTTCTGCTAAAGGGCCTTTGCTAGTATCAACCTCTGAAAAATTAGCAACAAAACTTAAATCAACTGACTCCGCGTCGGCTGAAAAACCGGCTGACTCTACATCGCCATTGGATATACCAATAGACGCTTCGTTTGTGTAATTGTCAGCGAGCGCATGGTTAGCGACAGTTGTTAGAGCGATTAACGCGTATATTTTTGATATTTTCATTTAGGATCTCCTTACCTTGATACCATTTTAGTTATGTAATTATTTGCCTAAGCTATGCTAGCGAGAAACTTTACGCGTAAAAAACTTAAATTTTCACGAAAATCGGGCTTCGGTCATAGTGCAGTCTAGGGCTTGTTATTGCAGGTAAAAGCTGTTGAGGAAGTTTGGTTTTAGCTGTCTATTTATTAGTTGATTTTTTAGCAGTAAGCAAGCTTCTATTCATTAGACTAGTTAAATTTACATCCAATTTTATATTGTTATACAAGCAAAAAATGATAATAAATTTGCAAATATCGATAGTCTGTTAAAAGACAATAGGGATTTTAAATGAATTTAATGTTTTTGGTAGAAAGATGTTGGTTCAGCGAATCAATGGTGATTAGCTATTATTTTCTGAGTCAGATACGGGTATCAAAGCTATAGTGTTTGATGTAGTTATTCCTTCTGATCTTAATGAAAATGAAATCGCAACTTATCTAGATGACATTTGCCATGAATGCTCGAATGAGAAGCATTCAATTGTCACAAAAATTAATTAAGTAATCTGTTCTTGTATTTGGTTAAATTCCATTTAGCTATTTCAAGTACAACAGCCCACTCCGTGGGCTAGACCTAAGTCCTACGTGCGCCGCGCATTGCATTTATTGCTATTTTAAAAATTCCAGCGACGCAGAAATGTTGCAAAAAAAGCAAAGGCATTAACGCACTAATAAATGATGCCTAGTTTAATATTTAGGTATCTATATTAGCTATGAAAAATCCTCAGCTGTGCCTTTGGCCATAATCTCAATAAACCAATCCGGGAACTGGCTAACAAATTTATTAAGGTCCCAATAGTCGCTCCATCGATAGATTTTCCCATCCTTCATTTCATGAACGCTGGCAAAGGTATGCTCTGCGGTCTCGCCCGTTTTGAATGTCCACTTTTCAGTATGGTCAAGAATAACGACATCGCCGTCGGCAGCAATATGATGGGTGATCTGTTCCTGTTTTGATAAATGCTCAAAAGCCACACCTAATCGTTTTACCGTATTTTCGGGGCCGTGAGCGCCGGGGTCATCGGAGGGCACATCCTGGTAGTGAATATCTTCATGTAAACAACTTTTAAGTGTCTCCCAGTCCATATCGGCCAGGGCCTTCCACATTTTTTCTACTGTTGCTTTATTTTCTGCTGCGCTCATCTTCTAGGCTCACCTAAGGTTTTATGAAATTTCAAATTAACAGCGATGGTTTGTTTTAGTGGGCCGTATTCTATAGCGGTTTGCTGGAATTACTTACTTAATTCCATGTTAATCATCATCGATATTACTAAATGAACTGTGTTAAAGCTGCTGATAGAGGCAATTAGCTTATTATTTGCTGTTATGCTTTACGCGTTAACTGCGATTGAGCTAATTATGTAAGCAATGATAGAAGAGTATTTATTCAAAGTAAGTATATCATTTAGCGATGGTTAAAAAACTAAACGTTGAGAAGGCTAATCTTTCGGTCCAACCCACGCAAAAGGATTATAAGCCACTTCCCATAAATGACCGTCGGGGTCTTTAAAATATCCGTGGTAGCCGCCCCAGTGTGCGGTTTGTGGTGACTTCAGTAAACTCGCACCTGCGTCGATGGCTTCTTGCATCGTCTTATCAACCTCTGCTTCGTTGGCTACATTGTGCGCCATACTAAAACCGTTATAACCATTACCTTCTGCTGAAACCCCAGCATCTGCGGCAAGATCATTCCGCTGAGATAAACCTAACCAGGTGCCATTAAGATTAAAAAATGCGACCGTTGGTGGGGAATCCAGTTTTGGAAAGCCTAAGCCATCGCGATAAAAGCTGATGGATTTTTCCAAATCATTTACTGCCAGAGCAATCATACTAATTCTGGGTTTCATAAATAATCTCCTGTGGTTTTTTTCAGAAAGTGTCTAACTTAAAGCTTGCGCGACTTTTGATGCGCTGGCGCGACCAAGCTTTGTAGAGATAAAGTTGCCAGCAGTAATTAATTTATCAAGATCGGTGCCAGTAGAGATACCTAAACCGTTAAGCATATAAACAACATCTTCTGTCGCAACATTGCCCGATGCTCCCTTGGCATAAGGGCAGCCGCCTAAGCCTGCAATTGAACTATCAACCACACTA
This sequence comes from uncultured Pseudomonadales bacterium, assembly GCA_905480475.1. GTDB lineage: Bacteria > Pseudomonadota > Gammaproteobacteria > Pseudomonadales > UBA7434 > UBA7434. The sequence goes on from CAJQQO010000066.1 coordinate 2,831, forward strand.
ATACCCATTTGCAGTGCGGCATAGATATTCGCTAAGGCTTGGCCATAGGTGTCGTGGAAGTGAACAGCGATTTTTTCTATCGCAATATTTTGCATAATAGTCGCTAGCAGATGCTTAACCTTTGCAGGCGTGCCAACGCCAATCGTATCGCCAAGCGAAATTTCATAACAGCCTATATCAATTAGCTGTTGCGCAACTTCATTGACTTTATTGACACCGATATCGCCGTCATAGGGGCAGCCCAATACACAGGAAATATAACCACGCACAGGAATATTATCCTGCTTAGCTAATTCCATTAACGGTTTAAACCGTTCAATGCTTTCGCTAATCGAACAGTTAATGTTTTTTTGACTAAAGGATTCAGATGCGGCGGCAAATACGGCTATTTCTTTTACGCCAACATCTTGTGCGCGTTGATAGCCTTTTAGATTAGGCGTAAGGGCGGTGTAAGTTACGCTTTGGCGTGGTTCAAGACGTTTAAATATATCTTCACTGCCCGCCATTTGCGGAACCCATTGTGGATTCACAAAGCTACCAGACTCAATTGTTTTTAAACCTGCGTCGACAAGTCTATTAATTAGCTCAATTTTGGTATCAACATCAATTAACTGCTTTTCATTTTGCAAGCCATCTCTTGGGCCGACTTCAACTATTTTTACAGAGTGGGGAATTTGGTTATCGCTAGCTAATTGGCTGTCGGCAACTACGGGCTTATTGGATTGATTCATCATTAAGACTCAGTAGAACTTTCTGTGTCGGGAGTAAAGTCGATAAGCTCGGCTCCGCCATCGACTAAATCACCGGCTTGGAAATAAAAATTATTGACTACCCCGCTAACCGGCGCACGTATGGTATGTTCCATTTTCATCGCTTCCATCATTAACAAAGATTCGCCTGCTTCAACCTTACTGCCTTCAGCGACTGCAAGGCTAACAATTGTGCCGTTCATCGGTGCAAGTAAATGATTGTCATGATGATCGTCATCGATGTCTGAAAACGATTTTTGATACAGCGTAAATTCAAAAGCCTTTTGCTCGGTGTAAATGCTAATGCTATCGTCTTGATCCTTTATAGTCGCGCTAAAATAAGATTGATTGATTGTCCCAGCGAGCTGCTTTTTTTCTAACTTTCCGGTGACTAAAAACTGTTGATCACCGATCGCTAAGCGATAGCTACTATTTTCGATTAGATATTCTGCCTGAACGAAATAGAGCTGTTGTTTTAATTGCAAGCTAAAGTGTTGGATGGCTGCAGCATTCATACGCCATGCCTGTGTTTTTTGCCAAGGCGAGAAAGGATCATTTTTGGCAGTGTTGTTTTGCTTAGTGTTTTTATCTTGCGTAAGCAAGTAATACAAAGCGGCTATCGCAATACTGTGATTCGCTTGTTCCTCGCTATCATGAAAGATTGCCCGATGATACTTTTCAATAAATCGCGTATCAACATCAGCGCTTTTAAACGCTGGCGTATTGGCGATATTATATAAAAAATACAAATTATTAGTCATCCCACCAATGGTGTACTGAGCTAAACCCTTAGACAAGTCCTGCAATGCTAATTCGCGATTTTGGTTCCAGCTTATAAGCTTGGCAATCATTGGGTCATAATAAACGCTGACTTGATCGCCTTGTCTTACACCGGTATCCACACGAATATTCTCGCTTTCTTTCGGAGCCTCTAAAACATTTAAGGTGCCGCTAACCGGTAAAAAATCATTGTCGGGATCTTCCGCATATATTCGCGCTTCAAAGGCATGGCCGGTGACTTTTACTTCACTTTGATTTAGCGGTAAGTTTTCTCCGCTGGCAATAAGTAATTGCCACTCGACCAAGTCTTGCCCAGTAACCATTTCAGTCACCGGATGTTCTACCTGTAGACGAGTATTCATCTCCATAAAATAGAAAGCATTATCGCTATCTAATAAAAACTCTACTGTTCCGGCGCCGCGATAATCAATGGCCAGAGCTGATAGTACTGCAGCTTGGCCCATATCTTTTCGCAACTGGTCGCTTAAGCCGGGCGCTGGTGCTTCTTCAATTACTTTTTGATGCCGGCGTTGTATCGAGCAGTCTCTATCGGCTAAATAAACCGCGTTGCCATGGTTGTCACAGAATACTTGTACTTCGATATGTCGGGGAGAGGCGAGATACTTTTCTACCAGCATGGTGTCATCACCAAAGCCGTTAATAGCCTCGCGCTTTGCCGCAGCCAGTGCTTGATCAAATTCCGTTTCTGACCATACCTGTCGCATACCTTTGCCACCACCACCGGCGGTCGCTTTTAATAACACCGGATAACCCATATCGTTAGCCGCTTGCTTTAACACTGCCGGAGATTGATCGTCGCCGTGATAACCCGGTACCAAAGGGATATTCGCAGATTGCATAATGGTTTTTGCTGAAGATTTTGAGCCCATGGATTCTATGGCATGTAATGAAGGTCCAATAAAAATAATATTATTGGCTTCGCATGCGCGACAAAAATCAGCGTTCTCACTTAAAAATCCATATCCCGGATGAATCGCTTCGGCGCCAGCTTCTATTGCTGCGCTTATGACTTTTTCAATCAGCAAATACGATTCTCTGGCGGCAGCAGGGCCAAGAAAAACCGCTTCATCGGCCATACTGACATGACGAGCGTTTTCATCTGCGGCGGAGTAAACTGCAACCGTTTTGATATTGAGTTTGATTGCTGTGCTAATAATCCTGCAAGCAATTTCGCCACGGTTGGCAATCAGGATTTTATTAAACATTACTACCCCTATTAAACGATACTGGATTCGTACAGTGATTTTGGCTATCGAAATATCGCCAATAAAAATCAAGTTGAGAAAGAAAATTAAGCATTAAGCCACGGCGCAGGCTGTTTATCCAAAAAAGCGCTAAGCCCTTGCTGGCCTTCAGTCGATATGCGGATATTTGCAATGCGCTCACTGGTTGTGTCGATAAGTGTTTTATCAATATCTTTGCCAGCAACATCACTAATTAATTGTTTAGAGGCCTTGATAGCCGCCGGACTATTACTTAAAAGCTGCTGAATAAATTGATTCACCGACTGGTCAAGTCGCTCAGTATCAACTACCTCTGAGATAAGCCCTAGTGCGGCTGCGGTATCGGCGTCAAAACGTTCGGCGGTATTAAAGTAACGTCGAGCCGCTCTTTGGCCAATCGCTTGAATAACATAGGGGCCAATGGTTGCGGGTATTAAACCAATTTTGACTTCACTTAAACAAAAATACGTTGAGCTGGTAGCGACGGCAATATCGCAGCAGCTGACTAAACCTACCGCGCCGCCTAAGGCGCCACCTTGTACTTTGGCAATGGTGGGGATGGGCATGTCATTTAGGGTTTTTAACATTGATGCTAGTGCGTTAGCGTCAGATAAGTTGCGCTCATAGCTGTATTCGATCATCGATTTCATCCAGTTAAGATCAGCGCCAGCAGAGAAGCTTTTACCATTGGCGGCTAAAATCATTACGCGCGCTGTTGATTGGCGGCAATCTCATTAAAAATATGGCTTAACAGGTAAATGATTTGATCGTCAAAAGCATTATGCTTTTCGGGTCGATTAAGTGTCACGGTAAAGACACCACGAGAATCCTGTTCAACTGAAATGAATGGGTAAACCATAACCTTGTTCCTAGTTTTTACTTATACGTCTATTAGATAGATGACCGCTGATCTAATATTCCTTTTTACATTCTAAATATGCCAAATTCGGTATCTTCTATCGGCGCATTAAGTGTTGCCGATAAGGCTAAAGCCAATACCTCTCTGGTGTCTGCAGGGTCAATCACACCATCGTCCCATAAGCGAGCTGATGCGTAGAAGGAGTGGCCTTGTTGTTCGTAGGTATCAAGAATAGGTTGTTTAAATGCGTGTTGTTCTTGCTCGCTCCAGCTTTCGCCTTGTTTTTCTTTTTGGTCGATTTTGATTTGATTCAACACACCGGCGGCTTGCTCACCACCCATTACCGAGATGCGGGCATTGGGCCACATAAATAGAAATCGTGGATCGTAAGCACGGCCACACATACCGTAATTACCTGCGCCAAAAGAGCCGCCAATAATCACCGTAAGTTTGGGAACGTTGGCGCAAGCCACTGCAGTAACCATTTTGGCGCCATGCTTGGCAATACCGCCCGCTTCATATTGTTGGCCAACCATAAAGCCGGTGATGTTTTGCAAAAAAATTAACGGGATTTTTCTTTTTGCAGCTAGCTCAATAAAGTGCGCGCCTTTTTGCGCAGACTCACTAAATAAAATACCGTTGTTGGCAATAATAGCTACCGGATAACCTTGCAAGCGTGCAAAGCCGCAAACCAAGGTAGTGCCAAACAGGGCTTTAAATTCATCAAATTCTGAACCATCAACGATACGAGCAATAATTTCACGCACGTCATATGGCTGACGGCTATCGTCGGGCACAATACCGTAAATTTCACGAGCCGGATGCAAAGGTTCTTTAGGCGCTTGGATATCCATGCAGGGTGGCTTTACGCGATTTAAGCGACTGACTGACTGTCGAGCCAATTGCAGCGCGTGCTCATCATTTTGTGCGTAGTGATCAACCACGCCTGACGTTCGACAGTGCACATCGGCACCACCTAAGTCTTCGGCACTAACGACTTCACCGGTAGCTGCTTTAACTAGCGGTGGCCCAGCTAAAAAGATTGTGCCTTGCTCTTTAACAATAATTGATTCATCAGCCATTGCGGGAACATAGGCACCACCGGCTGTACATGAACCCATTACACAAGCAATTTGTGGAATATTTTTCGCAGACATACGGGCTTGATTAAAAAAGATTCGGCCAAAATGTTCACGATCGGGAAACACCTCATCCTGACGGGGCAGGTTAGCGCCACCAGAATCCACTAAGTAAATACAGGGTAAGTGGTTTTGTTCGGCAATGGTTTGGGCGCGCAAATGTTTTTTAACGGTAAGCGGGTAGTAGGAGCCGCCCTTTACCGTTGCGTCATTGGCAACAATCATACATTCCAAGCCCGAGACGCGGCCAATACCTGCCACTACACCGGCGCAAGCTAAAGTATCATCGTAGACTTGATAAGCAGCTAATTGCGATATTTCTAAAAATGGAGAGCCTTGATCTAACAAGCAATCGATGCGTTCACGTGCGAGTAATTTGCCTCGCGACTTATGCCTTGCTTGATTGCTTTCACCACCACCGTTTTTGACTTCTATCACGACGCGTTTTAAGTCATCAACTTGTGATTGCATTGCTTTAGCATTATTAGCAAAGCTATCGGCTTTGCTATCTATACTTGAATGAATTGCTGCCATGGAAATACCTGATTAAATGTTTTTACACGAAGAGTTAATAATTAAATGGGCGAGAGCTTATTAACCGGTCTCTTTAAATAGTTCTCTGCCAATTAACATCCGCCGAATCTCGGATGTTCCAGCGCCAATTTCATAAAGCTTGGCATCGCGTAGTAAACGACCGGTAGGGTATTCATTGGTATAACCGTTGCCACCCAATGATTGAATAGCTTGTAGAGCCATTTGAGTTGCCTTCTCGGCGGTATAGAGGATGACTGCCGCTGCATCTTTACGACTGGCTTCGCCACGGTCACAGGCTTTAGCGACAGCATATAAGTATGCACGCGAGGCATTTAGCTCGGTGTACATATCAGCGATTTTGCCTTGCATTAATTGAAACTCACCAATGGCTTGGCCAAATTGCTGGCGTTCGTGAAGATAGGGCACAACCACATCCATACAGGCTTGCATGATTCCTAAGGGGCCGCCCGATAAAACCGTGCGCTCAAAATCCAAACCACTCATTAATACTCTGACCCCGGAGCCTTCTTTACCAAGAATATTTTCTTCCGGCACTTCGCAATCCTGAAATACTAATTCGCAGGTGTTTGAGCCGCGCATACCTAATTTATCGAGTTTTTGATGACGTGAGAACCCTGGGTAATCGCGCTCAACAATAAAAGCAGTAATACCTTTCGGCCCACCGTTAATATCTGTCTTTGCGTAAATCACGTAGGTGTTGGCATCCGGGCCGTTAGTGATCCACATTTTATTGCCGTTTAAAATATATTTATCGCCGCGTTTTTCGGCTTTTAATTTCATACTGACCACATCTGAACCGGCATTCGGTTCTGACATGGCTAGTGCGCCAATATGTTCGCCGGAACAAAGCTTAGGTAAATACTTTTCGCGTTGCGGTGCGTTGCCGTTTTTATAAATTTGATTAACACATAAATTGGAGTGTGCTCCGTATGACAAACCGACGGACGCGGATGAGCGACTAATTTCTTCCATGGCTACGGCATGGGCAAGATAACCCATATTACTGCCGCCATATTCTTCGTCGATAGTAATACCTAATAAACCCATGTCGCCCATTTTGCGCCACATATCCATGGGGAATTCATTGTCACTGTCAATTTGCGCAGCGCGTGGTGCTAGTTCTTTTTGACAAAATTGATAAACCGCATCTCGCAGCATATCGATTTCTTCACCAAGACCAAAATTTAAAGTGGGGTAGGGTGTATTCATAAATATTTCCGATAGTATATTTTTAACAAGCGGTTCAATGCGCTGTTTACTTAATAAAAAGGCTTAGCGAATTTTTAAATTAACCGCTTTTTTTGCTAAGTTCTGCATTGCTATCTAAAAGTTTTGCGGGTTGGGTTTGGGCCAAGGCTTCAAGACATTTTTCTTCAGCGTCGTGTAGGTCGCGTTTCATTGATTCAATATCAATTAAGTGTTGCGCGAGTTGGGTGCGTTTATCGCGGATTTTTTGAATAAGCTGGCGTAACTGCTCAGTGTTGCCGTGCTCGGGATCGTACATTTCAATAATCGAGCGACTTTCCACCAGAGACATACCCAAGCGTTTACCCCTAAGAATTAACTTAAGCTTGACCCGATCCGAAACGCTAAAGATACGGGTCTGACCATCACGCTCAGGTTTAAGTAAACCTTTCTCTTCGTAAAAACGAATGCTGCGGGTGGTGATATCAAACTCGCTTGCCAAGTCAGAGATGGAGTAGGTTTTCATATTCGTCAGTACCGAATCAGTCAGTAAGATTGCAGATGATAAAACACAGTTACGTTAACGTAAAGGGTAGACGAGAGGTATTTTTTTAGCGAATGAGAGTGTATGTCACGCTAAGCTTGACGATGGATGTTCGACTAAGATGTTGATAAATATAGAATATGGGCTAAAAAACACCCATTGGGGAAATGGGCGTTTAATCGAATAATTGTAGGTATTGCTTAAAGCAGTGTTTATCTAAGTAAGCTTGACGCTGATCGTTTTACTTTTCAGGCAATCCCAAGCCACGCTTGGACACCAGATTAAGCTGCACTTCAGAACTTCCGCCGGCAATGGTTAGGGCTTTATTGCTCATCCACTCGTAAGTCTTGGTGTACTCGTCGAAAGTAAAGCGATCAGTATCCCAGCCCGCGCCAGTCATGCCCATCATATCGGCAACCATGGAGTCTTTAGCGGTTTTTTCTTCGGTACTGATATATTTAAATATGGTGCTAACCCGCATATCAAACGTGCCGGCCATACCTTCTTCAAACGCGCGCTGCTGCGACAGCTTAATGGATTGATCACGCATTAAATGATTTGCCAAGCGGTTCCTCATTAAGGCATCTTTGATCGTGCCATCATCATTTAGCGGCAAATAATTTTTTGCATAGTCGATCGTGCTAAATTTGGGTTTTGGCATATTGCGTTCGATTTGAGACATCATCGTACGCTCGTGAACCAATAAGGCTTTGGCAACACTCCAGCCTTTATTGATTTCACCCACCACTTGGCTTTTCGGTACGACCACATTATCTAAAAAAGTATCGCAAAAATGCGATTCGCCGGTGATTAACGGCACCGGGCGAACAGATACGCCGGGGGTTTCCATATCAAATAATACAAAGCTAATGCCTTCTTGTTTTTTGCCTTCATCATTGGTTCTTACCAGACAAAAAATCCAATCGGCTTTATCGCCATCACTGGTCCAGGATTTTTGACCATTTAAAACAAAGTGATCACCTTTATCTTCAGCTTTGCAACGTAAGCTGGCTAAGTCGGAACCTGCGCCGGGTTCACTATAACCCTGACACCAGCGAATTTCACCGCGGGCAATTTTGGGAAGATGTTCCAGCTTTTGTTCTTCGGTGCCGTATTCCAGCAAGGCTGGTCCTAACATCCAAAAACCATGACCAACGATAGGTTTGCGACAACCTAGTGCTTCCATTTCCTGTGCGAGTATTTTAGTTTCTTCGGCGCTTAATCCACCGCCACCGTATTCGCTAGCCCAGTCAGGCGCGGTCCAGCGCTTTTCTACCATGCGATCCATCCACAGCTTAGCGTCATCGTTAGGAAAGCTTGCTCGTCGTCCACCATAAACACCCTCTGAGCGTTTTTGCGGTGTGCGCATGCTGGCGGGACAGTTAGCAACTAGCCAGTCGTGGGTTTCCTTGCGAAATTGATCAAGCGTACTCATAAACATTTTCCAACAATAAAATAATTCAATACATTATTTTTATAATGTAGTTGCTCTGAGATATTTCAAACAGACAAAAAAACGAGCTGTTAAATACCGTGCAGCGTTGCGTAACGGTCGGTATGAAAACCGGAATCACCTAAGCTATGTATCGATACGCGACAGCGCTTTAAGTAAAAGCCAATATCCATTTCGTCGGTAAGACCAATACCGCCATGCATTTGTACGGCTTCATCGGTGATTAAACGGTAGGTATCGTTGGCGCGCGTTTTTGCTAAGCTGGCCATTATTGGCAAGTTATCACTATCATCATCAATGGCAGCTAAAGCGCCAACAACCGCGGAGCGGGTTAACTCAAGTTCGGCAAACATTTTGGCCGCGCGATGTTGTAAAGCTTGGAAGGAACCGATCTTTTGACCAAACTGTTCGCGGTCTTTTAAATATTCAACGGTTTTATCAAACATGGTTTGCGCGCCGCCGAGCATCTCTGCTGCTAGACAAATACGGCCGTAATCAAAGGTTTTATCCAGAATGGTAAATGCCTGATTGACTGTGCCAATAATATTTGCCGCGCTGGCTTTAACATTATTAAATTCAATATCAGCGTAATTACGACTATCGATCATGGTACTCGTTTGGCAACTAACACCTTCGCTATTGCGATCGACTAAAAATAGTGTGATGCCATCTTGATCATTATTATTGCCTTGAGTTCTAGCCGAGACTAATAACTTATGGGCTATTGCGCCTTCGGCAACAAAGAGTTTTTTACCATTAAGCACATAGTTATCGCCGCTAGCGCTTGCGCTAAGGCTGACAGTGTTAGGCTGATGATGATTGGATTCTTCGTGCGCCATCGCTAAGGTTAATTCACCGGCTGCAATTGCAGCGAGCAATGATTGCTTTTGCTCTTCTGTGCCGCCAAGTGTGATTGCTGCGGCACCTAGTGCCACTGTGCTATAAAACGGAGAGTGCGCTAGTGTTTTACCCGCTTCTTCCAGAATCGCGCCAGCACCTAAATAGCCAAAACCAAGTCCGCCATAAGACTCGGGAATTGCCACAGCAGGAAATCCCAATTCGATCATTTGCTGCCATACTGCATCGGAGTAACCTTTGCTATCGCCTGAATCTCTTAACTCACGCATCAGGCTAACCGGCGCGTTGTTTTGCAAGAATTCGCGCGCAGTATCGCGTAACATTCTTTGTTCTTCGTTTAGTGCCAATGGCATTAAAAATTACTCCTACTTGATCTGGCTAACAGTTTGTTTGTGTTGCGCAGAGTTTTAATTCATTGAGTGATGGCTAGCATTGAGTTTCTGCGAGTTACCGACTGCGAATTGATAAATGTAAACTAGCAGCTGAAGGTAAACACATGGCTTGCTACCGTTGCCAATAGCGCTTTCACGCTGGCAATAATTCAGCGGTGAATCCTAAGCGAGTGAGCATTAAGGGCAATGGCATATCGCGCCAGTAACGAGCTGCGCAAATGTGCTTGAGCGTATCGACTATTAAAAATGCTTGATTGGCTAATTTTAGCAGTAAATATGAAGTGAAACGATAGTTTGGGTGCGCTTAGCAGCGGCGGTGGTCAGTGCCGCCATTTTACCAAGCGAAGGAATTTATTTCTCGTTAAAGCTGGCGATAAACTTTTTAATTCGTTTGGCATTGGCGCCGAGGTCACCTTGACCAACCCGTGATACCGAGCGCAAATCAATTAAGCTACCTATATCTGCGTTGTTCGCTTGAATACGTATCACGATATCATCAACAAAGCCCCAGATACGTGTGGTATCAGAGGCTTCGATTATGCCTTTGTCTTTATCGCTATTATAAATCTCCCACCCTAGCGCAATAGCAATATCCGTAGCTCGCTGAAAAGCCGCTTCGGAATCTAAGGAGCTGACCAGTGTTTTAAGCTGTGGATACCCTTCGATTTGTTGTTTGATAACATCAGGTTCAACAGCAAGTGAATTACTACCGCTGCCGCGCTCATCGATACCGGCTTGAAACTGCGGTACGTTTACGGTATCGGTTGTAACATCGTGAATCAAAGGCTTTTCACCATCGGGGCTAGACGCAACAGAGACAATTAAACCAACCAATATCGCCGGCATAACAGCGGATATCAGCATGGTGGTTCTAACATTACGACGAAATAGAGGATCTTTATTGCGAAAATAGGCGATCACACTGCATATAAAAATGGACAGTGAGATTAATAGACTTAGCGCTAATAGAGCGATCACAAGCTGAAAGTTAAATAGGCCAAAACGATGCGCGAGGACCGACAGGGGCAGCAATAACAAGGCGGGTACAGCCAACCGGGAGCCGATTGTGCCTTGACGAATAGATTGAATCACTGTGCCTTTAACTCCGATTTAGACGCTTAACTTAAAAGTCATCTGTTGAAAATAAATGTCGTTTTGCCCCGTGATGAGGCCTGCTGCCGGTAATTTGAACAAATATTGCCCTTAGGCGCAGATCTTAACATTTTGCGTCAAATTGGCTGGCTTACCATCACGTTAGATAGATACGCTAACAAAACCACATCTTATGCAGGGAAAAGGCTTCGATGGATTTGATAAGCAGACTTGTTAAAGCTTTTAGAATTGCCTTGAGCGTAAATAAATTGGAAAAATACTCTTCATCTGGAGCTCGGGGTTTTGTTCTAAAGCCCGCTTATATTTGCTGGAGTTTTTGTCTATCGTATTCAAAGCAATACGCCTGAGTATCGATGCCTTTAACTTGTTTACCTTGCAGGCTATTTGTATTTGTTTTGCGCAAAAAACTCGTCAATTGCGCATCTGTTCAGCACATCAATAACGCCTATCGTTAAATAACAAGGAACTTGTGACCCAAGCATCTGGTCGGATCACGGGCTTGATCGGTGATTAACGATTAGGCGTGAAAATTTCGGCTCGCTATTTTGCTTGAGTGAACTACATTACTTTAAGTATCAATGATTTATCAGCAGATTAGTTCGCTTGTGCGCAAAGCAATAAAACTGCCTCGTGCTTAACGGATTTGCGGTAAAAGATTTGTATAAGTCGATAACTTAACAAGTGCGCCTTGTTATATGGTTCGTCTTCGGCAATGGCTAGCTAAATATGTTCATAAAAAAGGAGTCAATTTGTGAGTAGTGAAATTAAAGCTTCAGATCTGTTTGTCCAATGCCTTGAAGAAGAAGGAATTGAATATATTTTTGGCGTGCCCGGCGAAGAAAATGCCGACTTTATGATGTCTTTGGAAAAGTCAGACAAGATTACTTTTGTTTTGACTCGGCATGAACAAGGTGCCGCCTTTATGGCAGAAATCTATGGTCGCTTAACCGGACAGCCTGCAGGTTGTCTTGGTACGCTTGGTCCTGGCGCCACTAATTTAATTACCGGTGTTGCCGATTCAAATATGGATCGCGCTCCGATGTTGGTATTAACCGGCCAAGGCGCATCGACACGCTTGCATAAAGAATCGCATCAAGTGATGGATGTGGTTGCTATGTTTCGTCCAGTAACTAAATGGGCGACAACGGTTTTGCATCCCGATAGTATTCCTGAAATTATTCGTAAGGCCGTTCGATTAGCGCGTACCGAAAAACCCGGTGCAGTGCATATTGAGCTGCCTGAAGATGTTGCCAAATTACCCGCCAGCACTAAACCGATGAAGGTACAAAAGTTTAGACGTCCCGTACCTGCAGATAAAATTATGGATATGGCTTTTGATGCCATTAAGTCTGCCAAGCGGCCAGTTATTATTGCGGGAAATGGTTGTATCCGTAAACGGGCTAGCAAACAGTTGCGTGTGCTCTGTGAAAAAACCGGCATTGGCGTGGTCAGTACTTTTATGGCCAAAGGTGCGGTAGATATGGATGCTGATTATTGTTTGTATACTATTGGCCTTGGTTCAAAAGATTATGTTTCCGCAGCGATTGATGCATCGGATTTAGTGATCACCATTGGTTACGATATGGTTGAGTACCATCCCAAGCTTTGGAATGATGGTAAGCAAAAAACGGTTTTACATATTGATTTTCTACCCGCAGAAATTGATGAAAATTATCATCCGGAAGTTGAAGTCGTTGGTGATCTCGCCCATTCATTGTGGATGTTAAACGAGCGGGTTGATGCTAACGGTGGTTTAAGTTTTGATACCGACCATCAAAAAGCGGTGCGCAGTGATATGTGGGCAGAAATTAGCGGCCATAAAGATCATAAAACTGTCGATAAAATTACACCGCAAAAAGTGTTGTGGGATGCAAGGCAAGTGCTTGGCCCTCACGATATTCTTCTGTCTGACGTGGGTGCCCACAAAATGTGGATTGCTCGTCAATATCAATGTCATGAGCCAAATACCTGTTTAATCCCCAATGGCTTTTGCTCGATGGGCTTTTCATTACCCGGCGCGATTGCCGCGTCAATTGTTGAGCCCGATAAAAAGGTTCTATCAATTAGTGGTGATGCGGGTTTTATGATGAACGTGCAGGAAATGGAAACCGCCAAACGATTAAATTGCAATTTTGTTGCGATGGTATGGGAAGATAATGCTTACGGTTTAATTGCTTGGAAGCAGGAAAATGAATTTGGTAAGCATACGGATTTGGCGTTTGGTAATCCCGATTGGTTACAGTTGGCGTCGGCTTTTGGTTGGGCCGGTCATTACGTCAATGAAAGTGCTAAGTTGCAAGATGTATTAGAGCAAGCATTTGCAGAGTCTGGGCCAAGCTTGGTGGTTGTGCCGATAGACTACCGAGAGAATATGGAGCTTACCAAACGATTGGGTGAGATTACTGCTTCAATTTAAATATCGGGCTGCATAATATTCGCTAAAGCGCTGCGTTGTTTTTATTTTTGCAGCAGTTATTTCAAAAGGAGAAACCATGTCTAAAGGCGAGACGCCAAAGCATTACCCCTTGTTAATAGCAGGTGGGCAATCCGCAGCGGGTGAACTATCGGTTAATTCACCATACGGTGGCGAGCTATTAGCAACGGCTGAGCGAAGCGGTGAGGCTCATATTGAAGCTGCTTTAGCGACAGCACATGCCTTATATCGCGATCGCAAGCAGTGGCTTTCGCTAGTGCAGCGTGTTGAAATCCTGGAGCGAACTGCTGAGTTGATGACTGCGCAAGTGGACGACTTAGCAACTATAGCTGCATCAGAAGGTGGTAA
>CAJQQO010000067.1 GCA_905480475.1 uncultured Pseudomonadales bacterium
CTTTATATTTCTAGTAATTAGTGCATCGACGTAGATCAAAGAACGAGGCTGCGTTTCCTTACACTACCCCCCATGGGTATCGAGCTTTAAGCCTTTGCGCAATTGTTATAAAAGGTCTAATCGCACCCCGATAAACTGACATAAAAACGTCACGGTGAGCCTTTTTGCCCATCAACTCAATTTACTGACAAAAAAGTTTTAAAAAAGACAAAAAAATTCAAGATCGATATAAATCAATAACTTAAGCCTCGATAAGCTATCCAAAAACCGCAAAACGGCACGCTTACACGCCCCTATCCTGAGATAAACAGGTTTTTATGTTAGTGGTTTCCAGCGTTTGCTGTTACACTCCCATGCCATATTAGGTCAGTATGAACTAATTCTACCGAAGCTCCAGCTAGATGTTTTGACTATTTTGAGTCAATAAAACAATCCGGCAATCAACAAAACCCTAACGCGCCATTTCACAAACACCATAACAACTGGGCCTTAACTTATGTCATCAATCAGTAGCGCAATTATTCCTACCAAGTTTGCTCGCTCCATGGTTAAAGTTGCCGAAGCACAGGGACATGATATCTCCAGCATTTTACTCGCATCCGAGATGCCGTTCGACCCTCGTGCTCCCGAAGAAGATTTACCCGAGTATATCTCTGCCGATTTATACAATCGCCTGTACCAGCGCATAATGTGGACCTTACAAGACGAAACTTTCGGCATGTTGCCGCAAATCAAATCACCACTAGGTTCGTTTCGTATGACCTGCTTAATGATTATCCATTGCGACAACCTAGGCGAGGCTATGATCCGCGGCAATGAGTTTAGCGATTTTCAACAAGCCTTAATTGGTCACACCCCTACCAAGAAACGTCGTCTATATACCGAAACACCTGACGTTGCCATTTTTGAATTGCCACATTACCAAGACTTACAAGACGAGTTAACCAGTGATGGTATTTTGGCTGGCGCACATATCTTATCGGCATGGCGTCGTTTTTGTGGCTGGTTAATTGGTAACTCAATAGAACTATTAGAAGTCGCCCTACCCGGCAAGCAGCCAGAAAATTTATCACGCTATCAAAAACTATTTAACTGCCCGATTAGCTTTGGCGCGGATACTGCCCGCTTTAGTTTTAGCAGCCACTATCTTAAGTCTCGTATCGTACAAAACGAAGATAGTCTTAAAACCTTGCTACGTAATGCGCCCTATGCATTATTAGCAGAGGAAGTAAGCTCAACCAATAATATTATTACTCGTATGCGTAAGCATATTGGTAGCGAGTTTACTAAGGACTTTCCATCGGTTGAGGAAATGGCAGGCTTATTAAATATGTCGGTCTCGACCTTACGTCGCCGCTTAAATAAAGAAAACACCACCTATCAAAAATTTAAAGATACCACCCGTCGCGATGCCGCGATTCATTACTTAAAACAGCCCGAACTTAAAATTAATGCGATATCAGCATTAATGGGTTATGACGAGCCAAGTGTATTTCATCGCTCATTTAAGAAATGGACCAGCATGACTCCGGGCGAATACCGCCAGCAACTAAACCAGCAAGATGCTGAAGAACAAGCGGTTGCCTAGCTTTATCATCATACTCTCCAATCATTGAGATGATCTTTAGCGCGTTTTAAACGCGCTTTCTTTTGCGCGACTGTTATTGATTTTAACAAGCATAATTACTTTAGGAGTTAACTATGAGCTCAATATATACCGGCGGATGCCTATGCGGCGATATTCGTTATAGTGCCGAAGTCAACGATAGCGTCATGTCAGGCCATTGCCAATGCAAAGACTGTCAACGCAGCACGGGAAGCGCACGCTCTACCTTTTGTCTTTTTCCGGAACAGCAGTTTGCTTTGACGCAAGGTGAGTTAAGTTCTTATACAGTTACCGCGAAATCCGGCAAAACCGTTACCCGACAATTTTGCGGCAATTGTGGTTCGCCGATTTTATCTGGCGGTGAAGGCATGCCGGGAATGGCGCTAGTTAAAGCCGGAAGCTTTGATGATAGTAGCTGGATAAAACCGAGCATGTTGTTCTGGCAATCAACCGCGCCCGCTTGGGGCGAAGTTGGCGACGATGTTGCTTGTATGGAAACCAATCCTTAATCGTTTTTTTTATAAATATTATGTCCCTTGCTTAGCGTTGAAATAATCAACTAATCGCTGGAATACTTTCAGCGCTACGCAAAATACATAGCCTGTGTTGAATTCGCCACAGGCCATTAAGCTGAACAAATTTATCTTTGTAAACCACACTACCAACACGACCTTTAAAACCCACACCTAGACCTTTAGATACCACCGCAACTATACCGGTAGACATTCCGGCATCATCAATAACAATATTACTCGCGTGGTGAGCTAAAGGATGCTCTCGGCTTTCACACATCATTTTTATGATGGCATTTAAACCGCTATGCACCTCTCCACCATAAGAGCTTAAATCAAACACCGCATGATCAGAAAATATTTCACCCAAGCGGGAGAACTGGCGCTCATCAATTAAATGGCCATACAAAGCGATTGTCTGATGAATCGCAAATTTATCGTCTAGCGTTAAGGTCATGGCTTATCAAATCAAGCTTCAGGCGCAGGACGCGCGCGTTGATTAAAGAGTTGATTCATCATCTGCTCAAGCTGCTCTTTAGAGTAGCTACTAATATCAACCGTTAGATCTTTACCGACATCCATACCGGCTTTTAAGCCCGGACGCTCACTGAGTTCGTCCCACCAGCGCTTAAAGTATTTAAAGTCATTAATATCTTCACCCTGCGCTTCCATATAGGTACACCAGGGATAACAAATCATATCGGCAATGGTATATTCATCACCGGCTAGATAGGGTCTATCATACAAACGATTATTCAATACCCCGTAAATGCGATTCACCTCATCACCGTAGCGTCGCTTAGCGTAGGACTGATCACCGCTTGATTCATCCATACGACGATAATGCCCCGCCTCGCCAAACTTAGGCCCTTGATTAGCCATTTGCCACATCACCCATTGCATCACTTCATATTTTGCAGTGGTATCTTGCGGCCAAAACATGGCGGTTTTTTCAGCGACGTATAACATAATCGCGCCGGACTCAAAAATACTGATCGGCTTATCGGCACCGTTAGGCTTATGATCCACAATCGCAGGCATACGATTATTAGGACTAATAGCAATAAACTCTGGGGCAAACTGATCACCGGTTCCAATTGAGCAAGGCACAAGCTGATATTCAAACGAGGGATCAACACGTTTGATTTCTTCAAATTGAATCGAAACTTTTAAACTGTTGGGTGTGGGCCAAAAATGTAAATCAATCATAGACGCTCTCTAACGGTTAAGAACCATTGAATGTTTAACGATTTAGTTTAACGATTTAATGTCTAACTAGCTTGAGAGTCTTTGTATCGTAGATAGCGCGCTATAACCATTACCATTAGTGAAGGCAAGCGTGAGTAAAGCAGTCAATTATTTACTGCGACCACTCCATTGTCCGCCGCGCGCTTTATTGATTGGTTTTCGGCGCTGATTGACAGACTTGCCGCCGCGTTTAGGCCCTTTAGGTCTACTAGGAGATTCTTCAGCAGGGACCAATTGATTCGGCCCGCTACCAATTAACTCACTTCGATTCATTTTTATTAACGAGGCGCGTAGATAAGCCCAGTTTTTCTCGTCATGATAACGTAAAAACGCTTTTTGCAACCGACGCTGCTCAAGATTTTTAGCAACAAAGATTTTTTCGCCACGCTTATACATTAACTTTTTAAGCGGGTTGCGACCCGAATAATACATCGCCGTCGCCAAAGCCATTGGCGAGGGATAAAAGGTTTGCACCTGATCGACCC
>CAJQQO010000068.1 GCA_905480475.1 uncultured Pseudomonadales bacterium
CCCGCGATCTGATATTTTTTGTACTGCTGTTTGTTTTATGGCAATGGTTGGCACCATTATCGGCCGAGCAAGGTTTGATGGGGGATTTTATCGGTGTGTCCTTAGGTGGATTAATGGCCTTAGCGTTTTATCTGACGCACGAATGGGGTCATGTGCTTGGCGGAATTCTCGGCCGTAGTCATATGTCAGCGGCTAGCGACCCAAAAGCCATTTCGCTTTTTATCTATCACTCAGAGGGCAATTCCAAACCGCAGTTTATGCTAATGTCTTTTGGCGGTTTTTTAGCGACCGCTTGCTTAGTTTGGTTTAGTTACACGCTATTACCTGCGGATTTATTTGCTAGTCGAATTGCTCAGGGCTTTAGCTTAGTACAAGTGTTTCTCGCCTTGGTCTTAGAAATGCCCTTGGTGATATGGGCGCTGTTTGCCAAGAAATTACCGCCTATTGATAGTCCGATGGATAAAGCGACCATAGCGAACTTGTTAAGTAAAAATAATTAAGCGGGCGTTAAATCAACTATCGCGCTGGCTAAAAAATACATTGGAATAAAATTGGGAAAGTAACCTATGTCTTATAAAGTGATTGTTTGGGGTACGGGTTTGGTTGGCAAAGCCGTACTGCGCCATTTATTAAATAACCCGCACTATGAAATTGCTGGAGTTATCGTTAGCAGTGAAGAAAAAAATAATCGTGATATAGCTGAGATGCTAGGCATCGAGGCTACAGGCATTATTGCTTCCATTGATAGCGCCAGTGTACTGGCAAGAGATGCCGATGTTGTTGCTTACTTTGGTCCAAGTGCGATTTATGCTGATATTAATATGGCTAATTTAACCGCAGCACTTAGGGCTGGAAAACATGTGGTTGATACTTCGATGGGGGTATTTGAAAACCCTTCAAGAGCGCCGCAAGAATTACTCGATCAAATTGATCAAGCCTGTGCAGTCCATGGTAAAAGCTTTTTTAGCGGCGGGATTGATCCGGGTTTTGCCAATGATTTATTTCCGCTGACTTTATTAGGCGTCTGTGCGCAGGTTGAAAAGATTCGTACTATCGAATTTATCGATGCTGGAACTTACCCCGATCAGGAAAGCCTGATTCAAATGGGACTCAAATCCAAATCCGAAGATACAGCCGTGTTATCGCTGGAAGGGATTATGAGCGCGGTATGGGGTGGGCCTCTCTATATGATTGCCGATGCACTCGGTGTTGAGGTGCAGGAAACCCGAGAAATCTATGATCGTTGGTTTGCAACCGAAGCGGTAGATTATGCAATGGGTAGAGTCGAAGTAGGAGAGTGCGCGGCGCATAGGGTTCAGCTACAAGGTATTGTTGATGGTGAAGTGAAAATTATTATTGATCATTATCATCGATTATTCCCAGATGCAGCACCAGATTGGCAGCGACCTGAAACTAATCATGTACATGCCAATCGTATAGAGATTGATGGTAGTCCACGTATACGACAAGAAACAGTATTGGAAGATCCTATTACTGGCGACGGTAATGCCGGGACTTGTTTGGCAACGGGTATGCGAGTGATTAACGCGATTCCTGCTGTCTGTGATGCGCCATCGGGTATTTTATCGACGATGGATTTACCCATAATTGGCGGCAAAGGTGTAATGCATTAAGCGAGCAACAGCTTATCAATTATAAATAGGGAGTTCTGTTTAAACGCATTGTGATGTTATATAAAAATCATCTGCCAAGTATTGGGCTTGGCCTGCTAATGCTTCTTCTGCTGCCAGTGCTGTTGGCGAGTTGTACGATGCCAAATGCGTTTAAAGAACACGCCGAATTTATTCAACGTGAGGTTATCGATAACCCCGAGATCAGCGCCGCTGCAATTCAAACTGATAAGCTATCACTTGCTTACCACTATGTAGGTGTTGCTAACAAAGCGACGGTGGTCTGGATTCATGGTACGCCGGGTGGCTGGAGCGATATAGGTCGCTTGTTAGTGGATAAAGATTTTTTGCAAGATATAAAACTGGTGAGTATTGATCGCCCCGGTTGGGGCGCTTCGCAGCCACTTAATAGCTCAGAAGTTTATCCGAGCTTTGATCAGCAATCTTATTTTATCTCGCCCTTATTAGTGCAATTAAAAGCACAGCATCCCGACGTGCCTTTATTATTGGCCGGGCATTCATGGGGTGGTTCTTTGGCGCCGTTTATTGCGGCTGACAATCCCGAAATCGTTGATGGTGTGTTGGTATTAGCCGGTGGCTTGTCTGCGAAATTAACCAAGCCGCGTTGGTACAATAAACTCGCCAGATTCTGGCCAATAAAAGCCTTAATTGGAGATGATTTTCGCCAGTCTAATATTGAAATGTATGCGCTCTCAGCGAATCTAAACGATTTGGATAGCCGTTGGCAGGAGTTGGCAGATATGCCAATGGTAGTCGTGCAGGGCGGTAAAGACCCTTTGGTTAATCCGGCGAATGCAGACTATATAGAAAGTATATTGAAAAACCTTTCAGCACAAACTGTGGCTGAGCAAGCAGTCTGGCACAAGGTACTAAGAAAGCCCGATTACGGCCATTTACTGCAAATTAAACATACCGATTTAATTGCCGGTTGCGTGTTTTCATTAGTAGAAAAAAATACTCCGGATAATAACGAGCCGAATAACGTCGGCTTAAATAAAACCGTTTTTCATACGCCACAGTTGGATAAATCTGATTGTTCTTGATAAGTGAGCGGGCAGTGACGTGTTGATTCTTTTGTTGATCATCAGCAGCGTCCTTGCTACCAATGTTTTCTACGATATATTTTTAAATTTATACGCGATTAAACGCCTGGCGCAAATCGGTTTCAGTTTTAAAGCGACCGCCCATAGAGCTCGTCTCGGTGCGCGATGAAGTATCCATAACGCCTCTCGCTTTTACGCAGTAGTGAGTCGCGTCAATAAATACCGCAACATCTTCTGTTTCAAGTAATGTTTGCAGTGCAACAAGAATTTGCTGGGTTAAACGTTCTTGAACTTGCGGGCGTTGGGCAAAGAATCTAACAATACGATTGATTTTTGACAGGCCAATAATTTTATTGCCGGGGATATAGGCGACATGCGCAAAGCCATCAATGGTGACAAAATGATGTTCACAGGTACTAACGACTTTTACATCTTTAACCTTAACCATTTCATCGGCGTTCATTTTATTGTCGATTAATGAAATTTTTGGAAACTCGCTGTAATTCAATCCAGAAAAAATTTCATCGACATACATCTTGGCAATTCGATGAGGTGTTTCTTCTAAGCTATCGTCAGTTAAATCCAGCCCCAAAGTGGTTACCACTTCGGTCATGGCAATTTTAATGCGAGCGTATTTTTCATCGCGCGATAGTTGCAGGCCGCTGAGAGGTGTTTCGAGACCTTTATCTAGCAAGGCTTGACGCACGCGCTCGGCTTCGGCAGAAATTCCTGTAATCATAGTCAATGGCTTTTCAGCAATGGCATTGGGTAGCATATCTGGTTATTCCTATGGCAGATTTGTGGCAGTATTTCAATAAGCCTGAATTATTTTGTCAGTCTCTGACAGTGTTATCACAGGCCTTATTACGAGATCAGTCCATACGAACGCAAGGGCTTTGACTAAATGACAAAATCCCAATGATGTCCGTAAACCTACAAGTAATTACGTGCGGATTGTGCAACTGGATCAATCGCTTATAGAATTATTTGTCTGCACGTTTATTAGGCTTTATTTAGTCTTAGAGCGTCAAAGCGATGCTTACTCATGCTGGCTACGCAGATTATTCGCTAGGTTCCGGCGCCCAAGCAACGCCATTGATATGACCACCACCGTCGACAAATAGCGTATTACCGGTGAGATAAGCGGAGTCTTCGCTGGCAAGAAACAGTGCAACACCGCCAATATCATGCTCGGGATCGCCCATTCGGCCTAACGGAGGAAGCATGGCTTTGGCATTTTCCGGATTGTGTTTAGCAAACTTTTTATAGGCTTCAGAAGCCGCCGCAGGGCAAATAATATTGCAACGAATTTGGTGCGGCGCCCATTCTCGTGCAGCGGTTCGAGTGATTGCGCGTAAGGCCTCTTTACCGGCATTATATTCCAGTGAATACATATGTGCATTGACGCCGTTAAGTGAGCAGAGGTTAATAACACTGCCGCCGCCATTGGCTTTCATTTTTTCAAAAGCAGCTTGCATGCTATAAAACGAAGACATTGCACCCATAGATAAACCATGTTCCATATCCGCTACGGTTTTACTTTCAAAGCGCTTAGTCGTGCCGCCACCCCAAGCATTATTGACTAATATATCGATAGCGCCAAACTTCGCTTCGGTTTCTGCAATAGCGGCATCGACTTGTTCCTTATCGCAAACATTGGCGGTTATTGATAAGACTTCAACTCCGTGTTGACGTACTTGGTCAGCGGCAGACTCGGCAGCCTCCGCATTAAATTCTGCGATCACGATATTCGCGCCTTCGCTGGCAAATTTATTGGCTATTCCCAAGCCAATACCCATACCCGCGCCGGTAATAAAAGCAGTTTTACCTTGAAGTCTTGCCATGGTGATTCTTCCTATCATTGATTATTATCAAGCTTACTAATATAACGGCATTATAAAGCTATTGCGGATTTTAAAGTCTAAAAAACATGCAATTATTGATTGAGTATTAAGCCCTTAGTGTTTCTTGGCTGTCATCTGCTTGATTGAACGCTTAGCGTAGAATAAGGTGCAAAGAATAACTTTGATCATCGCCTCGTTGCTTATCATAAAACACAGTATTACCTAAGAGAGAAAAACCATATGGCACTTTCCGCTGCACATAAAAAGTTTTTATTCGTTGACCAAAGCCTTATACCTGGAGTATTTAATTTTTTAATTAACGGTTTAATTGCTTGGTTAATTTTTCGCGCAGCCGAAACCACCACCTTATGGGGTGAGGGCAGTTTCGGTAGCGATTTATTAATTACGGCGCTATTGCTGCCTGCACTAACGGCGCTAATCGTTAGTCCGATAATTGTTAAACAAGTTAAGAACGGCAAGTTACTGCCTTTACCTGAAAGTCATAAAACTAGCGATGGCATGGCCGCCAAGCCGACGATATTGCGGGCTTTATTATTAGGAGTGTTAGGTATTCTATTTGCAGCACTACCTATTATTTTCCTATTAGATATGATTCAAGATCAAGCTATCGTGGTTCAGCTTGCCTCAAATGATTACGCATTATTTAAAGCAGTATGGGCGGCGTTAATGGCAATTTTGATTACACCGGTAATTGCTTGGTGGGCCTTACAGTCTGCTTCGTAATGTCGCTTTTATGCAAGTAGTAAGTTGTCAGTCGCAAGTCGTTATTTTAATAATTTATAATTCAGGATCTGTGATGTTAAAAAAATTGATTGCTATTTTTCCGTCTGCTCGAAGCGCAAGAAAATTTAATAGGTCGTTATTGAGCTTATCGGTCCTAACGGTTTTATTTGCTTGCGGCGATAAGCAGCCCGACGACGCATCGGCGCTGCAGTCTGAACGAGATGACAACAGCGATAAAGCCGGGATGATTAGCCAAAATGATTTGGTGCGCCATCCTGCGGCCGGAGAAGTTATTGGGTTTGCTAGTCCAAACGGCGCGTTTACTTGGTTAGGTATTCCTTTTGCCGAACCCCCCGTAGGCGAACTGCGCTGGCGTGCGCCTAAACCTATGCAGCCATGGGATAAATCATTGCTCGCTGGAAGTTTTGCATCGCCTTGCGTGCAGCGGCCGGTTGATATGGAAGGTACCGGCATTGATCCAACTGCGGATTATGGCAGTGAAGATTGTTTGTACTTAAATATTTATGCCCCACCCACGCTGGCTAAAGTGGTTGATAAAAAAGCATCAAATAACATTGTCGATTTGAATTTAAATAAAGTTGTTGACGCTGTTGCAGATGCAACTTCAAGTATCGCTGCCGCAGTAAAAGGAGACAATCAAACAGCTGATATTGAAACCGATACTGGCTTGCCGGTGATGTTTTGGATACATGGTGGCGGCAATACCATTGGCGAGGCTTCACAATTTGATGGCAGTTTATTAGCGCTGCAAGAAAATGTTGTGCTTGTTAGTATTAACTATCGCTTGGGATTATTTGGTTGGTTTTTGCAGGAAGATATTACCGGTGATGGCGAAGCGGAAGCGGATCGCTCTGGTAATTTTGGCACCTTGGATATGATTCGCGCACTGGAATGGACGCGTGACAATATCGCGGCTTTCGGCGGCAACCCAAATAATATCACTATTTTTGGCGAGTCTGCCGGCGGCCGAAATGTTGTTTCACTACTGCATTCCCCTTTGGCTAAAGGTTTATTTCATAAGGCAATATCGCAAAGTGGCAGCAGCTATTTTTTCGAGGCTGAGCATGCTGAATTTTATCACCCGAATTCAGGCAATGCGATTGTTAAAAAAATCATGGCGGAAAAGGCCTTAGCTAAGCCCGCACAGTTACGTGATATTGATGCGCACGAATTACTCAAAGGGCTTGGTAGTAGTGATAGCGATACTTTGCCGATGGTGGATGTTCCCAACGTTCATCGTGACGGTTATGTTTTATCGCTGGATACCGGGCTTGCTGGTTTTCGCAGCGACCAATACCATCATGTGCCCTTAATGCTTGGCACTAATCGCGATGAGCAAAAGCTGTTCATGTTTCTTGACCCTAAATACAGTAAAAAGGTATTGGGATTTTGGCAAAAGCTACGTGATGCCGAGGCGTACAATCGTGACGCTTATTATATGAGTGTGCGTTGGCGGATTGCCGGTGCGGAAGAGCCGGCTCGCGCGATAGGCGCGCCAGTCTATGTTTACCGTTTTGATTGGGATGAACAAGCTACGCCATTGGGTATGGACTTTCCCAATATGATTGGCGCAGCGCATGGATTGGAGATGAGTTTTATTTTTGGCCGTATGGATATGGGACCGTTTGACCAGATTTTATTAAGTGAAGACAATCAGCCCGGTAGAGAGCAACTGACGAAAGCGATGATGGCTTATTGGGCAAATTTCGCTCGTAGTGGCAATCCGAATAAGGGGTCTAACGTTCCGGCTCAGTGGCAAGCATGGGTTGGGCAGGAGCAGTATCTTATTTTGGATACCGATACAGAAGAGAAAACCGGTATTCGTATGAGTCAGGATACCTATAGTTATCAGCAATTAATGGATGAACTAAAGGCTGATGATCGCTTTGATTCTAACGAGCAGCGCTGCGGCTTGTATTTAGAACTACTAGCATGGTCACCGGAGCTATTAGCATGGAAGACTGAGCTTGGATGTTAGATATAGGCTTTTTGGCAGCTTGGGTTTTTAGATAAAACCAGGTTACATTCTTGAGCGAGACAATAAAATAGTATGTTTAAAGTATTAAACGTTTTATTAGCGCTGGTATTTTTGTCTAGCTGTTCAAAGGTTGATGATCCTACCTTTGATACGGTGTTTGATGAAAGTCTAAAAGGTCTTGTGCCGGATAAAACTTCGGTAGCGTTTAATCCATTAAAAAATGTGTTCTGGGGTGATTTACATATTCACACTGGTTTATCTTATGACGCATATACCTTTGGTGTAGTGGCAATGCCAGACGATGCTTACACCTATGCCAAAGGTGGAACGATAAAACATGCTTTGGATTATCCCATTAGTTTATCGCGGCCATTGGATTTTGCTGCTGTGACTGATCATTCGGAATGGCTAGGAACTGCTAGGCATGTCAATGGCGCAATGACTAATAACAATCGTTTACGAGAGGTAATGGCATCAGGTAATCCACTAAGAATTACTATTAATTATTTTAAAACAGTATTTTCTCAAATGGGTAGCCACGAGACTCGCGAAGAAAACTTCGGTTCCAATACCGATCAGTCTGTTTCAATTCAGGCATGGCAGCAAATTCAGGATGCGGCCGAGCGCCACAATAACCCCGGCGTGTTTACCACCTTTGTCGGTTATGAGTGGACATCCATGCCGAATGAAAATAATTTGCATCGCAATGTGATTTATAAAAGTGATAAAGCGCCGGAGTTACCCTATAGCTCTATCGATTCACAAAACCCAATAGATTTATGGGCCGAACTGGATGCGCAGCGAGCGCTTGGTATGGAATCGATTGCAATACCCCATAACGGTAACGTTAGTAATGGTTTTATGTATAACAATGTCGATTACAGCGGCAATGCTTTTACTCAAGAATACAGTGATGCTCGAATGCGTAATGAGCCGATTAGTGAGATCTTGCAAGTCAAGGGCGCATCAGAAACCCATCCCATTTTGTCAGTAGACGATGAGTTTGCCAATTTTGAAATTCACGATTTGCGATTAAGTTCTGATGGCAGCCAAAGCCAGCCTAAGGGCAGTTATGTTCGTGATGCCCTGCGAACCGGT
>CAJQQO010000069.1 GCA_905480475.1 uncultured Pseudomonadales bacterium
TTTTGACACGGTAGTTGATACTGCGGGTAATGATAGATTTACCGGTGATGGTGCAGGTCAAACGTTTGAATTAGGCAGCGGTGGTTTGGATAGCATCGATGGTGGTGGTGATTCGCCGTTGGCTGGTGCTGGCGATAAAGATGGCGTTGAAGTTACCTTTAATTTACTGAATGAAGATGCCCCTGATGCCGGTGCTGCGGACGTTTACGATATTGTCAGTTTAAATAATTCAACCAGCCAAGTTATTGTTGACTTGGAAACCGGAGAGGTTTTTCAGCTTAGCGGTGCATTTGATCCACAAGCTTATAGCGATTCAGCAGGCAGTTACCGTCTTGATGCGGGAATTGCTAAAACAAAAGTTGCCGACTTGGTCGATATTGAAGGCGCCAAAGGGGCAAAAGCCTTGCTGGATTTAATTATCGGTACCAGCGGTGAAGATAAGTTCACCATTGATCTCGATGACGCTGGTGATGTGATTATCGGCAATGGCGGCAAAGATATTCTGGATTTTTCTGACCTACCGGTATGGATTGGCGTTAACGTAATAAGCGATGGTGCAGCAATCGAAGCGGCGTTAGTAGCAACGGGTAGAGACTATACACAATTGTCACGCGATGGACTCAAAGTTATTCAGTTTGATAGCCCGTTTAGTGATGTTAGCAACGATTTGGTTTTTTATTACGGCGACGCAAAAATTGAAGGCGGGCAGGGCGCGCGCGTTGTTGGTGTTTTAAAAGAACTGCCGTTTATTGGTAAAGTCGTTAGTTTGCTTGACCCTTCATCGGCCTTTGCGGTTAATGCCGGTGTGCCTACAGGGCAACTACTCGATAACACATTATTAAGCAGCACTGCGTTTACCGACTTGGTTGAGCAAGGCAGACAAAACTGGCGTGATGCCGTAGGCGATACCTTGGTTGATGAGTATCTTTCCGATGCACTGCTGACGTTTTCACAAAGTGACTTAACGACGCCAACCGATGCCACATTAGCGAATGTAACCGGCACAGTTGACGATGGATTTGGCATAGCGCTCGATACTAATGCCGCCGGTTACGGTTGGTATATAGGCACGGCTGATACCGTACCAGCAGACCAATTTGATTTGCTCACTGTGCTGATGCATGAAATGGGTCATATTCTAGGTATAGAGCACGACGCTGTTGCCCCCGGAGACTTATTAGCCGAGTTTATAAACCCCGGTGAACGCCTGTTACCCGACGCGGCAGCTTATGATATTGCCGATCAGCAATTGTTAGCCGATGGCTTACTAGCGTTTGAAGGTTGGGTTAGCGGTTTGGGTAGTCGCGCGTTAGAGCTGCTGGATTTAGGTGAGCAAAATATTCCGTTTATCGATATTGATATTGCTGATCTGCTGGGTATTCCAGACTCATTTGCCAGTGATATTGGCGCAACGGTTGGCTCGGCAATTAGTGATCAATTAGGTGCCATTTTTGGTGGCGATATTACGGCTGGCGATATTATTAATATTCCCGGTGTAACTTCCTCAATCACCAGTACCGGCAGCAAGGCGTTTAAAGTGAATTTGGATTTGCTGGGTAACAATGCGCCGTCGGTTAATCTTGATCTCTCATCACTATCCTTTGACGGTGTTGATATAGGTTTTGGTGATTTACCTATTAGCATTGAGAACGCGCCCAATCTTGAGATATTAACTAACTTAACGCTGGATTTTGAATTTGGCTTAGACGAACAATCGCAATTCTTTATTAGCAGCCCTACGCTGGATGGCGGCGTGCGCATTGTAGGTCAAGATCTTAATACCGAAATCAGTTTATTTGATTTAGTCGGTGCCAAGCTTGATGACGGCTTAATTGATATCAGCACCGGCTTGCAGCTCACTTATCCTGAGACTTTATCGCTACAAGATTTGCAGGCTAATACCATAAATGTGTCTAGCCTTAACCCGTCATGGGGTGGTGATAATTATTACGAGATTAATTTGCCCATTAGTCTTACTGGGGCGTTTGAAGGTTTAATTGACGGCATAGCACTAACCGCCGACTCTGCCGGTTTAGGTGCCGTTAAGCTGGCCGATGGTGGTGGTTTATCGCCAGTGCAATTATTGGCTTCGTTACCGTTTACTTTGCAGTTAGAAGGGTTTGACGACTTAAGCCAGTTTCAAAATGTTAGCATTCAGCAGCTTATGCAGGCCTTGCTTGATACGCTTGATAGCTGGCTTGATGCCGACAATGAAAATAGTCCATTGTTTAAAACTATTCCCGGCGTTAACCAAAGTATCGATGATTTATTAGGTAACAGCCTTAGTGATATTCGCAATGGTTTAATGGGTATTGTTACCACCATTGAGACCTACACTAATCTGGATGCGGCAACGGCGGCGGTTAATACTGAAGTCTCTAATATTATTAGTAGCGCCTTTGGTTTAGATACCAATTATGCGCACCCAGACTATTTTGCCTTTGCTTATCAAGACAACCAGCTAACAGCCGAGTTGGATATTGCCGCGCTGTTTTCTGATACCTTAACACTCGACTTGAGCCTTACCGAGTTTTTAGATGACTTAGGCTTAAATGACTTAGGTATTGATTTAAGCGATACCTTATCTATAACGGCTAATGCCGAATTGGAAACCACTGCCTTTGCCGAATTGTTTTTAGGTGTAGGTGCTGACCTTGATTTTCTTAGCACGCCGTTAAGTGATGCCAGTTTGCCCTCGTTTAATGACGTACTCTATGTTAAAGACGGTTCGGGATTGCGTTTAGGTGCTGGTGTTCGCACCTTGGAACCTTTTGATGCTCAAGTCTCTATTTCATTGCCAGACAATGTACTTGGCGGAATTGATATTGGTATTTATGTTATAGACGCCGAGCTTGATGCCACTATTGAAGCCTTTGTTGGTTTGCAAAGTGACGACGGTTCACCGGTTTATTTATCTGAACTCAGCGATGCCTTAAGCTTTGATATTAACGCCGATATCAGTGCTGACTTACCCTTGTTTTTTCCTACCGAAACTATGCCATTTGGTGGTACCGACGAGGACCTTAACTTTGACGGCATTGCCGATAACACTTTAAGCCTACGTGGCAGCTACGACAAAGATGCCGGTTTTGATTTTGATATTTCCGATCTCGACTTTAGTAACGCCTTTAGTTTATATGCGTTTTTAAATGACCCTGTGTTGGTTAAAGCTGCGCTTAATGGCTTTTTTGACGGCGTAACCGACTTGGTTGAAGGCCAGTTTCTTGGTTTTAGTTTACCGTTTGTGGGCGATGCTTTTGGTGGCGCCGCGGCTTTTGTCGATGATTTAAGAAATGCCATGTTAGGCACCGATATTGCCTTACCCGGTGGCGATGGCAGCTTATTAGGCTTTTTAGATAATGCTATCGCAAATGACGAAGGGATTATCGATACCATTATTGATGCCTTATCTGACACCATTGTCGATTCGCTAGGCCCTGATGGTGCAGGTTTATTGCAGGTTAACTTTGACCTCGATAGCGGTGAAGAACAGTTTGACGAATTTGGCAATCCACTCTACAGCCCAGTTGCGGCGCTAAACGCCACGCAAAGACAAACGCTTAAAGATAATATTCTGTCTGCCAGTGCCGATGGTTTAGTGTTTAATTTTACCATTGGTGAGGTATTTGTCGACGAAGAAATTGGTTTGGACTTTGGTGTTTCGTTGCCGGGCTTAGCACTAAACTCGGATGCGGGTATTGATTTTACTATCGATTATTTATTTGGTATTGGTTTAGGTATTAACGGTACTAATGGTTTGTATCTTGATACCTCCGGTGTTACCGCCAGCGGCGAAGAGTTAATTTTTGAAGTTGAAGCTGCATTGCAGCCGGGTTCAACACTTGATGCCAGTTTGGGTTTGCTAGAAGCCATGATAGAAGAGTATGACGATGGCGATGGTCGAGCCAGTGGCTTGTCAGGCCGTTTTACCTTTGATTTAGATGGCGGTGATGATGGTATTTGGGATATTGGTAATGAATCGCTAGGGGTAGAGGCGCGCTTGGTTGCCGATGCCGATGTTGACTTATTTGTTGAAGGTGCCATTGGTATTGCAGATGATGGGAGGTTTGGTTTAGATGCTTTGCCTATTGATCTTGGTTTTTTACAAGCAGAAATTGCCATACCCGAAGTCTCCACGATATTTCATTACAACCAAACCTTTGCCGATATTGTGCTAGGTAGCAATGGCAACAGTTTTGATTTTGGTGGGTCGCCAACGGTTATTTTAGAAGACGTCACCATTGAGGCGGGTGAATTAATTGGTAAAACGCTTAAGCCGGTATTAGAAACCATAGCG
Organism: uncultured Pseudomonadales bacterium; assembly: GCA_905480475.1. GTDB lineage: Bacteria > Pseudomonadota > Gammaproteobacteria > Pseudomonadales > UBA7434 > UBA7434. Next base: position 4,298 of record CAJQQO010000069.1, read on the forward strand.
CCCATTATTGCACCGCTATATAAGGTTGAAGAAAACGGTGAAGCGACTGGCGTTATCGCACTGTTTGAAGAGTCGGTAGAGATTCCTGGTGTTGGCGAAGTGTCATTGCTGTCTTTTGCCGAAAGTATCGCCGCGGGTGATATTCCTGCACCACCGAATGTTAGAGCGGTGTTACAAACATCCTTAATCGCGATTAATGCAATAAAAGAGTTTGCCGAATTAATAGCCTTGCTCGATGGCTTTGATGAATCCGGATCCATTGTTGTGGGTACCTTTGAACTAGGTTCAGGTGTACTTGCCGGTGATGATTATGCCGGTCAACGCGATGAAGTAATGGGTTCGCATACTCAAGGCATGTCTGCCGATGATCAGCTCGATAGTCAGGGCCAAAAGACCCGTGATGTCATTGGTGGTTTGAATTCCGAAGGTGGCTCATTTGAAATTTCTTTACTGCAAGATCCGTTTAGCGCACTGGGTTTCTTGCTGGGTGAAAATGTTGATATCTTCCGTTACACGCTACCCAGTTTAATTATTGATTTTAAGTATCAGCAATCTTTCCCGATTTACCCAGGTCTTAATGCCCGTTTAGGTGGTGAAGTTAACTTTGCTACCAACTTTGCCTTTGGTTTGGATTCCAGTGGTATCAATGCATTTATTGAAGATACCAGCTCGCCTGAAAAATTATTTAATGGCTTTTTTATTGCCGACTGGGATTCCGAAGGTACTGATATTGCAGAAATCACATTTGATGCAACTATTAAAGCCGGTGCCTCGGTGGGTTTGGGTGGTTTAATTGAAGCCGGTGTAGAGGGTGGTGTCAATGCACAGCTGGATCTCAACCTAAACGATCCGGGTGCGCCAGACGATGGCAAAATTTACCTAGAGGAGTTTATTGATTTATTAGATGATCCCGAGTGTATTTTTGATGTTAGCGGTGAATTAAGCGCCTTCCTCGACGCCTTCTTTTGGGTAGGGGTTAATATCTTTGGCGGTGAAATAACGATTTTTGAAGCCCGTGATCGCTTTTTGGATGAAGTGATTTTTAGTTTTGATTATAGCTGCCCCGATAGTAACGACAGCGTAGGTGCAGTCATGGGCGATCGTTTGGTACTGCAGTTTGATCCTGAAGATGGTGCACCGGGTGATGACGCGGTTAACTACAATGTGACTCAGGGATTGTTTGATTTAGATTTACTTGACCCATTAAATCAAGATGAAAATCTGGTTAACGATGTTGATAATGAAATTGAGCGCGAATATATCATTGTCAGTGCCAACGGCACTACGCGCTACTTTGAAGCCGCGGGAATCAATAGCATCGAGTTAATGGGCACTGATAAAAACGACACCTTAATGATTGACCGATCGGTTACCAAGGCAATTACCGTTAGAGCTGAAGCGGGTAAAGATCGTATTAGTGTTGCCGGTGAAGGACGTGCTGTCACTATTTATGGTGGTGCCGGTGCAGACTTAATATTAGGTAGTGATGGTGCAGATACCATTTATGGTGAAGATGAAACCGGTGGTAGTGAAGCCGAGGTCAATGCCGAAGGTGATCGCATACTCGGTGATGTTATTAACAGTGGCGGTGGTGAAGATACCATTTACGCCGGTTCGGGTAACGATATCGTTAATGCTGGCGACGATCGGGATGAGGTTTACGGTGGTACCGGTGATGACCGTTTACTTGGTATGGCGGGTAACGATATGCTATACGGCGATGAAGGCGATGATTATCTTCACGGTGGTGAAGATACGGATGATGTATTTGGTGATGCGGGTTTTGACACGATTGTTTGGTACAGTGACGAAGAGGTCCCCGGTGCCGATGAGATAATTGACGGCGGCGCAAATGACGATAGAGTGCGCATGTTTGGCTATAAGGTTAACCCCAACTTTAATCCGGAAGAGCTTAACCCTAATGACCCTTCAACCTTCCAGTTTTTAGATACTAACGGTAGCGACAATGTTGAACTCAGCGCCAGTGGCAGCAATATTGTTGCCGACTGGGGTGGCAGTGATATTACCTTTGTTGATGCCGAGCTAGTCGATATTGATACCGGCGCTGGCAGTGACAATATTACGGTTAATGACTTGTCGTCTACCACTTTAAAAGCGGCCACGCTAATTGCGGGTAGTAGTCGTGAAACGCGCACGGTTGCCAAGCCAGAGCTTAGCGATGGTGATATTGTTTATCAGGAAAAACAAGCCGTTGATGTTGATGGTGTTACCTTATTATGGAACCCCGATGGTACGCCGCAAATCGAAAACGATGTTAATGGTAATGCGGTTATGATTCCGGTGTTTGAAGAGTATTTAAGCTCGGAAAAAAGTTACGATCAAGATGCCGACACCATTACCTTATTGGGTGGCAGCGGCGTTGATGCGTTTACTTTAAGCAATAGTGAGTTGGCAGGTGGTGACCCAGAAACCGGCAGTTTGGCTGACGTACTGAATATTAATCACAATACCATTGCTTATAGCTTGCAAGAGCTTGATGGTAACACCGATACCGTTGTTGTTGACGGGCAGGGTGAAGATGACAATATTAACGCCAGCGCCTTAACTGCAGTAGCGGCAACTGATTTAAATAATTTGCTCAGCACCGGCGATATTGTAACGGACTTGCGCTTAATCGGCAGTGCGGGTAACGATACGATTGTGGGTAGTGACTTCCACGAAGTTATTATTGGTGGAGCCGGAGCTGATACCATTACCGGTGGCCGGAGTGTCGATGACTTTGTGCATGCTGACTACAGCGAAGAGCGCCGCGAAATGCTTAACGGCGAGTTAGTATTGGATACCTTAATTGAAAGCAACGATGGTAACTTCTTGTTAACCGATCAGAACCTAGTGGTTACCCTCGATACTGTTACTACGGCTATATTAGATGCGGACGCTCAACGTGAAATTGAGTTATTGGATAATGTATTTGAGCGTATTGAGCTATACGGCGGTGAAGGGCGCAACAACTACACGGTTAAACAGTTCACCTACGATGCCATTCTTGATGGTGCTTACGACGCTGATAACTATATTATATCGTTAACCGGTATTCCCGAGCGCGATGCAACCGTTCGCATAGCAGACAGCGATACCAATATCTTTACCGATAGCGTGACATTGCTAGGTGACGATGACGATGGCGCTTATGTATTTGATGCCGACCGCAGTGATCCCAACCGACCGGTTGGTTTTATTGACCGCTATTACGACAAGCAAAAACTTACCGATGTGTTTCAAGCGCTAGATGCCAATGCGCTGGCCGAAAATATTGATGACGATGCAGCTGCAGGTGCTGCCGCGGCAACCACAGCGAGACGTATTGATGCGATTACTGATCCTAAGCAAACGCTAATTTACGAAGCAGTTGAAAGCCTTAAAGTTTTAGGTCGTGGTGGTGATGATTTATTTATTGTCGACGACAGCACGCTAGCCTTGGAAATTGAAGGTGAAGACGGCAATGACGAGTTTTTTATTGGTCGTGTAGTAGAAACTGCGGTATATACC
>CAJQQO010000070.1 GCA_905480475.1 uncultured Pseudomonadales bacterium
CTGCAGTAATCGCCTGTTCAGCATCTTTTCTATCGATTAATAGCTGATAAAAAAAATCACTTTCAAGCCGCCCTTCCCCGGCACCAAAATAACGAGACTGCTCAGCGGCTAGCACCTGAAAGTATTCAGCCATATAGCAAACGTTATCTTCAGCCATCGCATAGAGTGTGCCAAAACCTAAACTGCCAACATCATTTGCAAGAATATGCGGAATACCCCCTGCGGTTCGGGTAATATCAACGCTATAGCGCTCGCTTTTTGCATCGATGCTTGCCATATCTACACAGGCAGCTGGCAATGCCAACAATAGTAAAATCTTTATAGCTAAGGCTTCATTTTGGAATAGCATTTTCTTCTCCCGCTTCTTATTATTTACACTGTTTATTGTTTATTGTTTATTGTTTATTGTTTATTGTTTTCTATTTTTACGTAGTTATTGTTTAAACACTTTGCAATCACTTTTTCCGCGCTTTCTCAATGGTATCGTAGGCCGCTTGTATCTCCTGTGTCTTTTCCGTCGCAATTGCCAACATATCTTCTGGCACGCCTTTCGCTATCATTTTGTCCGGATGATATTGACTCATTAGCTTTCGATAAGCACGTTTTAGCTCTTTATCCGTCGCAGTAGACGGAACACCAATTGCCTTATAAGCAAGTGTCAATTCATTCTCTGAATTGGCTCTACCGCTAGAGCCGGAAAACGCATGTTGAGCTTTAAGCATTTCTAACATACGATCAAAGCTGCTCATATCGATATTGATTGCCGTTGCCACGCGGCGCAGCATACTTTCTTCGTTAGCATGTAACTCATCGTCAGCCATTGCCATCTCGACAAGAAACATCAACAAATTGCGTTTCAGATCGGCTCTAAATCGGGCTTCCGCTGCAAACTTATGTAAAGTGGCCTGCATATCAAAATCGGCACCACTACCCTGTTTGAAATATTGAATTGCCTCAGCGCGTTTTTCGTCCTTTACACCCATTTTTCCCATCAGCGCTTCGGCTTGAGATATCTCCGCTTCACTAACACGGCCATCGGCCTTGGCCATATGCCCCATCAGTAAAAACGTGGTAGCAAAAAAACTATCGGCTCCAGCGGCACGGTTATAAAAACCATCACGCAAATTTCCCTGCGCAGTACTTCGTGTAGCACTACTAAAAAAGCCGCCAATAAAATAACCAACAATGGCACCAAGCCAACTGCCAATAAAAAAACCAATTAACGCACCAACAAATTTTGCCACTATAACTTCCTATATCACTGATTTGATTTTAAAAACCCAAGTAATAATGTTTTGAGCTAAACGCAAAAGACCGGCAGATGCCGGTCTTTATTCACAATGGAGGTTAACCTAGGCGACCTCAAACAAGCCGGCAGCGCCCATTCCGCCACCAATACACATCGTAACAACCACATATTTTTCGCCACGACGTTTACCTTCAAGTAGCGCATGACCAACCATTCGCGCGCCACTCATACCAAAGGGATGACCAATTGAAATTGCACCGCCGTTAACATTGAGCTTTTGATTATCAATACCCAACTTATCACGACAATAAATAACCTGACAAGCAAATGCTTCGTTCAGCTCCCAGATGCCAATATCGCCAACCGACAAACCCGCTCGCTCAAGTAATTTAGGCACTGCGAATACAGGGCCGATTCCCATTTCATCAGACTTACAACCGGCAACCGCTAAGCCGCGATAATAGCCAAGTGGACTTAACCCTTGAGCCTTAGCAAGACCTGCATCCATTACCAAGGAAGCAGACGCACCATCGGATAATTGCGAGGAGTTTCCAGCCGTAATAAAACGCCCTTCTTTAACCCAGTTACCATCTTTCCAAACCGGATCTAAGGATTGCAAACCGTCTAGGGTGGTTGAAGGACGATTACACTCATCCTTATCTACAACAACATTTTCGTAAGTGGTTTCTTTCGTCTCACGATTAAACACAGCTTTGACTGCATTCATTGGCACAATTTCATGATCGAATAATCCGTTGGCTTGCGCCGCCGCGGTACGCTGCTGACTTTGCAAACTGTATTCGTCTTGCGCTTCACGCGAAATATTGTAACGCTCGGATACTACCTCGGCAGTTTCAAGCATAGGCATATACGCGGTAGGATCTGCCTCGATTGCCGCTTTGGACTGACTACGATAAGTATTCTTGTGCTTGTTTTGCGTTAATGAAATCGACTCAACACCACCTGCTACCGCCGCGTCGTACTCATTACACATAATACTTTTTGCGGCACTGGCAATCGACATTAAACCCGATGAACACTGACGCTCAATTGCCATGCCTGCGGTAGTTTCAGGTAAACCACCAACTACGCCACAGAGTCGACCAAGGTTATACGACTGAGTGCCCTGTTGTGCTGCCGCGCCAAAAATACAATCATCAACCATTGCGGGATCGATACCGGCCTTTTCAATCACGGCCTTAACACAGTGCCCACCCATAGCAGGCGATTCAGTATCGTTAAAACTGCCTCGAAAGGATTTAGCTAGTGCAGTTCTTGCGGTTGAGACAATGACGGCTTCACGCATGCTGGTTTCTCCAAAAAGTAATTTAATCAATTGTTGTTAAGCGCTTAAAACACTTAACAAAGTATTTTTTTAACATTGAAAGTGCTTATCGTTTGATAATAAAAAATATAAACTATTTAATGATTAGCTGCGTTGCGATGAACAACTCACCACTTCTCCCGTCATATAAGACGAATAATCGCTCGCTAAAAACATCATAACGTTGGCAACTTCCCAAACTTCGGCACCACGACCAAAAGCTTCGTCTTTTACCAAGTCGGCAAGCAACTCTTCAGAAGCGGATTTCTTTAAAAAATCATGCACCGCAATACTCGGTGAAACCG
>CAJQQO010000071.1 GCA_905480475.1 uncultured Pseudomonadales bacterium
GATTATCACCTGCGGTATGCACGGCAACATCAGTTTGCTGCAAACTAAGCCCTTCAAATTTCGCCGCATAAACCGACATATCGGTTCGACTGCCAGACACTGCGAGCAAACCATCCACAGCGGTGATTTGCGGCCAATCAGGCTGGAAGTTCAAGGAGGCATCGGCCAAATTAAAATACAATTGAATGCTACGCTTATCGCCCTCATCGGACTTTAAGGAACCGTTATAAATAAACCCGCCATCAAACACATGGCCTTGAATATCGGCTTGCGCTATCCAATCTTGTAAACCGCTATCGACGGTATAAGGTAAAAACTGCAATAAATCTGGCGCGGACATTTCACTAACACCTACGTCTAGCGACATTTGGCTTGGTTCACCGTCCGGCTTTATTTTGGCATTGACCGAAAAGCCGCCACCGTAATAACTATTGGGGCCATGCGCTTTACCCTCATTATTTGCCGCCGGAGACAAAAGTAAATCGCGACCATTAACCATTACCCGCTCATGAGCTATTGCCCAATCAATTTGCGCTTGCACCTGCGAAAATTCTAAAGGCTGTTTATATACTTTAGGAAAGTACACCGAAAAATCGCTATCACTATCAAGCTCTAATACGCCGGAGCTTGCCGATATATCGACATAACCGGCCACGCCCGTTGCACCGGGAACAGCCTGCCAAGGATCAAAACTCACACCTTGCAAATTAGCCTGTAAGGCAAAGTCAGCCATTTGCTGACCATTTGGAATAGTAATAAGCAGCTGGCCGGCAATGCCATCAGGGTTTAGCGTGTTGAGAATTGTCGGCAGACGACCAGTAATTAATTCACTGCCTACTATGATCTCTTTTAACTGGCCAATATCAATATACGGCGCCATCAATGAAATACTTGATACTTGCTTCTCTTGTCTCGCAATTGATAGTTTAGCCAAGGGCATATTTAACGCTTCATCGTTCCAGCTGGCATCTAATTGTTGCCACCATAAATCAATGCCGTCGTGATCGTTCACTTCAACACCAAGCTGCAATGAGGTGTCGCTTAAACGCCACTGCGGCGAATCACTACGCTGGATAGACCCATCAACCATTTGCACAGTGCCGCGCCAGCGCTGCCCTGACGCACGAGCAAACCAGAGCTGACCGGTTAAGTCATCGACCTGCCAATGCTTAATAGCACCGTCTGTGGATAGAGATTTCACCCAAGGCGACAAACTAAAATGATTGGCGTTAAGGTAAATATCAATATCTGCAGACTTGGAAAACACATTACCACGAGAGTTAGCTAAAAATTTAAAACTGCCGATAGCATCATCCTGTTGGGTAAATTCAAACCGTCTTAGCTCACCAAAGCGTCTAAACTGCATAGCCATTTTAGGCAGTGTTACACGCTCTTGAAGAATGCTTAGATCGTTATTCGGCAGGTCAATATAAATCTCATCGGCAACAATGGTTTGCAAACGCTTGATAAAACCTTCCAAGGAAATCTTTCGATCACCGCCTTTTAAAACTAAGCCTCGTAGCGACCAACTGTCAGAGTCATTTTTATCGAAAGACAAATGTAGACGCTTGGCTTGCACGGTAAGAATGCGTGGTTCTCTATCGATTAGCGAACCAATAATATCGACTTGCAGCTCGCCTCCCAAAAGTTCAAATACGGGTGCGGTATCGGATGTCTTGTTTTGCGGTTCGGATATTTGCACGTTTGATAATTGAGTAGCGGGTGACTCTGAGGACGGCGTATCTTCAGTTTCCGCATTAACCATTGAATCTTGATCAGATTCAAGGCCAGCAACTTGCGCATCGACTTTGTCAGCTACATCAGCTACAGGAACACGAGCGATTAATGACTCTACTCGAAATACAGGCCTAAAGCGTTGCCACTCACCACTCACTCCTTCTAACTTCCAATCCAGACCCGTTTGCCGCTCTAACACTTCAATAAAATCAGGCGCTAGCTTTTCTAACTGAGGCATATAAAAACGGCCAGCACTAATACAAATTGCCAGCAAAATATATATCAATGCCATAATGCCAAGTAAGCACCATAAGCAACGGTCAAAAATACGGACGCTATTCACCTTAGCTATCGGCTTCCAAAGTTGATAACAACTTTGATCCCGAGATTGATATCAATGTGAATAACAATGTTTCTAACAACAAGGCTACTTGCGGCCGCTTATGAAAGCACAACATCAAACTGCTCCTGCGTGTAAACCGGTTCAACCTGAAACTCAATAAGCTTGTCCAAGGAGTCTTGTAAATCTGCAACAATGGCAGAATCTTCATCGAGTAAACGATCAACCACCGACTGCGAGGCAAGGACTAATAACTTATCATTATCGTAGGCACGCGCTTCGCGTAATATCTCGCGAAAAATTTCCGAACAAACAGTCTCTGCCGATTTTAACGAGCCGCGCGCCTCACAGACATGACAGGCTTCACACAACACATGCTCTAAACTTTCCCGCGTGCGTTTGCGGGTCATCTGCACTAAACCTAATTCCGAAAACGCACCCACATGACTGGTAGTTTTATCTCTTTCAATCGCTTTTTCCAAAGTACGTAAAATCTGTCGACGATGCTCTTCGCTCTGCATATCAATAAAATCGATAATAATAATACCCCCTAAGTTGCGCAACCGAAGTTGTCGCGCTAAAGCCGTTGACGCCTCAAGGTTGGTTTTGAAAATCGTTTCTTCAAGATTGCGCTTACCGACAAAGCCACCGGTATTAACATCGATAGTAGTCATCGCCTCGGTCTGATCAATAATTAAATACCCACCCGACTTAAGCTGCACTTTGCGCTCCAAGGCTTTATTGATTTCGTCATCGACACTAAACAAATCAAAAATCGGCCGATGGGAATCGTAGACTTCAATTTTTTCGACAATCTCCGGTACAAATTCTTTGGCGAACTTTTGCATTTTCTCAAACACAGCTCGACTATCTACCCGAATTTTTTCCAACTCAGGATAGACAAAATCACGCAAAGTACGTTCGCAAACATGCAAGTCTTCATAAATTAAACTCGGTGCCGCCTGCGCTGTTATTTTTCTTTGCAATGCGCCCCATAGGCGTTTTAAGTAACGTATATCGGCGCCAAAATCTTGCGGCTCGATAAACTCGGCGGCAGTGCGAATAATATATCCGGCAGCCAATACCTTATCATGATCAGCATCCAATTCTTCAGTAAGCGCATCCACTAACCAAGTTTTTAATAGTTCACGCCGCTCGGAATCATCGATGCGATTTGAAATGCCAATATGCTCAGAGTTTGGCATATAAACCAAATAACGTGATGACACCGACAAGTGACAGCTTAAGCGCGCGCCTTTAGTGCCTAATGGATCTTTCACCACCTGCACCAATAAACTTTGCCCTTCACGTACCAACTGGCGAATATCCGTGTCGACTTTGCCGTCACCCGAACCATTGGCGCCGGAATTGGCTGCCATAATATCTTTGGCGTGAATAAAACTGGCTTTATCCAAACCAATATCGACAAACGCGGCTTGCATACCGGGTAACACTCTAACAACTTTGCCGTGGTAGATATTACCAACAATCCCTAAGCTACGCTCACGCTCTATCACAACCTCTTGCAATACGCCGTTTTCGATCAATGCTACTCGTGACTCCATTGGCGTCACGTTCATCAAGATTTCTTCACTCATTGTCGATGCTTATCCCAAATTTATCGCTGACATCTTGTGTATTCCAATTACAAACTAACGATTTTATCGTGTTGTACATCTTAGATATTTGCTGCCTAAGCGAATTGCGTAAGCTTTTTATAAAACTGCTGGCAAGGCGCAAGACTTATTGAGCATAAAAAACGCCCGGCGTTAAACCGACCCTCTTTAATAACTCACAGCTTTCATATACTGGCAAACCAACAACTCCGGTATAGCTGCCGTTAATACTTTGCACAAAAATAGCGCCCAAGCCTTGGATGCCATAGCCACCCGCTTTATCGGCTGGCTCGCCACTTTCCCAGTACCATTTGACCTCGGATGCCGAAATGGTTCTAAAACGGACCTCGGTTTTACTGACAATAGTTTGCATTGTGTATGAAGGCGCATCTGCGGCCTTGGATAACACCGCAACGCCGGTATAGACACAATGGGTTTTACCCGATAAAGCCATTAGCATCTGCTCAGCCTGTGCTCGATCGCTGGGCTTACCCAATATAGTGTCGTCTATCGCCACCACCGTATCGGCGGCCAAAATCACGCTATTTTCTGTATTGCGATCTACATTGCTAATGCCATTGTCAGTGCTATCAATACTGTTTAGCGGCCGTTTATCGCTTAAACAGGCGTATCCAGCCAGTGCTTTTTCATTAGCCAGTCTACTAACAAACGGCTCGGGAAGCTCGCCCGGATTGCGCTGCTCGTCGATATCAATACACAATTTTTCAAAGCGAAAACCCAGCTGCTGGAGTAATTCAACCCGGCGCGGGGATTGCGAGGCAAGATAGAACAAAGGGGGATGGCTAGCCATATTTGACATGGTTTACTAAGTTTTCCAGATTCGAGGCTTAAGTCTTTGTCCGCCCAGCGGATCAAGCTATTAAGTTTAGCGGAATCAAAAAAGCTTATAAGTAGAGACAGCAAAAATACCTATATAAATAGCATTTTTTCTCAGCTATCGATTATTTGTGATCAGTTTGCAGCTATTAGCGATTAACTATCAACTACAGTCGCAGTCGATCAAATGACAGTTTAAATACTGGCCAGAGAATTGCGCTAATTAACGCGGGTACTAAAAAGGCGAGGCTATGGTAAGTGCCACCGGTCAAACCCTGTACCCAATAACCAATTAATTGATAAATACCCACCAGTACAAAGATCGACGAGGCTTGTTCAAATAGACCAAACATGCGCAAACGTTGATGCAGCAAAAAGCTTAAGTAAGCCAGCACCGTCAATCCCAGTGCATTCTGGCAAAGCACAGCGCCTTCAAGAATATCCACGGCTAAACCTAGGCACCACGCAAACACCATACCTATTCTAAACGGCGCGGAGATAACCCAATAAATTACGGTAATTGCAGCGAATTCCGGTCGTAACCATCCAGCCCAAGAAGGCATGGGAAAAACAGTGGCAGTCAATACAATCACCACACTCAAGGCAACAATACCCCAAGGCATATCCTGCTGGTTTTCCATACCGCGCATCATAAGTGTGGTACTGCCTGCGTCATTTTTGCAACCGCATTCTTTATGTTTGCAGAACCATCAATGCGAACGCAGACGCTAATGTTCATCACTGGGGCAACTCACCGGTGAAAACCAATAAAACATAGCGACTACGATCCAGCTTGGCGCTGGGACGCGCGAGTACTTTAAGAAAAGGTTTACCTGGGTCTTGAACCACCGACTCGACAACACCCACCGGATACCCTGCTGGAAAGCGTTGACCCAGCCCAGAACTTACCAATAAATCACCGGCTTTAATATCTGTGGTGGCAACCACATTGGGTAATAACAGTGTATCAATTTGACCAGCGCCTTCGGCAATTGCGCGCACGCCATTACGATTGACCTGTACTGGAATCGCATGCCGCGAATCACTTATTAAAATTACTCGCGCTTGCATGGCATTGACTTCAACGACCTGCCCAACCAAGCCATAGGCATCGATAATTGGCTGACCGATATACACGCCGTCATCACTGCCTTTATCAATCACAATTTTTAACTTTAATGGATCGGGCGAAACACTAATTAACTCGGCAACTAATACACTGTCTTGCAATACGGTTGAAGAGCTTAGTAATTCGCGCAGGCGAACATTCTCGGCGGTAAGTGAAACTAGCTTTTGAAGCTTGCCATGCAGTATGCGC
>CAJQQO010000072.1 GCA_905480475.1 uncultured Pseudomonadales bacterium
CTAGAATTGACTCAGGCATATCGAGTGGCATAACACCGGTAGCGGCAGCGAAAGCAACCAAGCCAGAACCCGCCGGGAACGAAATCCCCATTGGGAAACGAGTATGTGAATCACCACCCGTACCTACGGTGTCAGGCAGTAACATACGGTTTAACCAACTATGGATAATACCGTCTTTGGGTTTTAAAGAAACACCGCCGCGAGTCATTATAAAATCAGGCAGTGTATGTTGGGTTTCAATATCGACCGGCTTAGGATAAGCAGCGGTATGACAAAACGATTGCATAACTAAATCAGATGAAAAACCTAAACAGGCTAAATCTTGCAATTCATCTCGTGTCATAGGACCAGTAGTATCTTGCGACCCTACCGTTGTCATTTTAGGTTCGCAGTATGCGCCCGGACGAACACCTTGTCCTTCTGGCATACCACAAGCACGACCCACCATTTTTTGTGCCAGTGTATAACCTTTATCAGAGGCTTCTGGCTCATCAGGCACACGGAATAAATCGCTAGGTGGCATACCTAATGCATCACGAGCGCGAGCGGTTAGACCACGACCGATAATTAAATTGATTCGACCACCGGCTTGAACTTCATCAAGTAGCACATCGGATTTAAATTCGTATTCGCTAAGAACCTCACCCGACTCGCTAAGAATTTTTCCATCGTAAGGACGCACTTCAATCACATCGCCCATAGCTAATTTTTCAACCGGCGCTTCAAATACTAGTGCACCTGAGTCTTCCATGGTGTTAAAAAAGATTGGCGCAACTTTACCGCCAATACAAACACCACCACTGCGTTTATTCGGTACGCCGGGAATATCATCCCCAAAATACCAAAGCACTGAATTCGTTGCTGACTTACGCGAAGAGCCGGTACCAACTACATCACCAACAAAAGCAATCGGCAAACCCTTAGTTTTTAACTCTTCGATTTTTTTCATTGGACCGAGTTCGCCTTGCTTATCGGGAACAATGCCATCGCGCTCCATTTTAAACATGGCCAATGCGTGCAAAGGAATATCCGGACGACTCCATGCATCAGGTGCTGGCGATAAATCATCGGTGTTCGTTTCACCGGTCACTTTAAATACCACTAACTTGGTTGACTCAGGAACCGCATTACGGTTAGTAAACCATTCCGCTGCTGCCCATGACTCCATCACCGATTGCGCAACTGCATTACCGGCTTTTGCTTTTTCTGCGACATCGTGAAAGGCATCAAACATCAGCAAAGTGTGCTTTAACTGTTTGGCTGCTAGCGGTGCCAGTGCACTGTCATCTAACAAGCTAACCATAGTCGCGATGTTATAACCGCCAAGCATTTGACCGAGCATCTCAACCGCTTGCTCGCGGCTGATTAATGCATTGCTCTCATCACCTTTAGCGATCGCAGAAAGATAACCCGCTTTAACATAAGCGGCTTCATCAACACCCGGCGGCACGCGCGTGGCTAGCAGATCAAGTAAGGCACTTTCTTCGCCCGCTGGCGGATTTTTAAGTAGCTCAATCAAACCGGCAACTTGCTCGGCAGATAATGGCTTGGCTGGAATACCTTGAGAGGCACGCTCGGCTTCATGTTGGCGATAAGCTTCTAACACAATCAACTCCTGAAATGATGAGTAAACAAATAAGTAAATCTAATAAGTAAAACCGTTTCGCGATATTCTTAAAAAATATGCGCACTATTCTATAGGCTGATAAACACTTCTATCATCTGACAAGCATCTATCGAAAATTTTATCGATAACACTGTGGATTGCGGCGTTAAAATCCGCATAATCAGTCACTAGCGAGGCAAATCTCTTCTGCGGCGTATTGATAGACCGGAATAGCCAATATACGGCAAATTAGTCGGGCAGTATTATACCAAGACGTTAGCAAAAAACTAAGTAAAGCTTAGCTGGATTAGTTCTGCTTTTATCGTGGCAACCAGCTGCCGACGACCTTTAATGCCCGTGTTTGAGGCTAAAGCAGTCCAATCCGGTGCCAATTCAAGGCTCGCCGAAGTGACAGCAAAGGCTGAGATATCGATTTGCTGCCGAGTAAACAAACGACATAGTGCCGGATAGACGCGGTCGTAGCTAATCTCATCATTTAAAAAGCGCTTAAGACTTAGCCTATCTCGCTCCAATTGTGCGCTTGAATCCGCTTGATTTACTTGCATAGGTCGAACGACCGGCAGCTCAATTAGCGTCTTAAAATAAGTCTTTTGCCAATATGGTAGATCAGCAATAAGCTTGTTAGCCAGCGATGTAGTCATATTGCTAAGTGTATCGTTTAGCGGCTTAACCACCATTATATTGCGCATTCCACTGGCCTTATCCAAATGCACACCCAGATGCACTGCGACAGCACCCTGCTGCTGCCAAAACTCCAGCAAGCTTGGCTCATAGCCAAAGCTACTGCCCCAATATGCAATATTATTTTGCCCAGCAAAGCGTTCCATGGTTTGAAGCAATTGGCTTGCAAGCCCACAGCGACGGCTATCAGCGATAACCGCAATTCGCATTACTCTAAGCGCATTAGACCGACACCACTGCGAATCAGCGGCATGATTGGCCAAGGCCTGTGCTAACAGATTACCTTGTGGGCGACGCTTGCCACTAACGATTCCACTTAGCAGCGCCTCGACATCTTCGGCAGGATCACAAATAGCATTATCATCAAAACCGCCCTCTTCACAGACTAATAAGACGGCTAAGACTTCGGACTGCACCGAATCATTTGTATCCTCTTGCCCTTGGGCCTCGGCAATCCAAAGATGGATATAGGGTACATCTAACAGCTGTCGTAAATCACTGGGGCGCGTTTGATAATGAGCGTCAATTAGCAAACCAAATACTGATCGCAGTAAGGACTCGTTAGCGAATAACTCTTCGCTAGTGACCTTTCTATAAATAAGCGACACGGGACTAGAATTATCAATCTTACAGCTATCTCCTTGATCAGCATCGGCGCAATCAAGTAATAAAACGCGATTAAAAAAATGCTCCATAGGATCATTGGCAGCCCAACGCAGCGGTTGCTGAAGCGATAGGCAATTTACCTCGGCATATTTATTTAACAAGGCTTGTTTAAAGCGCAAAGCAAAACCACGGCCACTGCCCTCATAACCATGTAAGGTAGAGGAAAAAATCAAACGCGGACAAATCTCCAGCAAGCGATTTAAGACCGGCAAAGGCAATGCGGCAGCTTCATCAACAATCAATAAATCACAGAGCGGTTGAACAGCGTCGCCATTTTTATTGTTCTTTATGGCAACTTGTTGGATATTCTTTTCAGCATCAATAATTAATTGATCAACTGCAATATAATTAGCCGCCGACGTTTCATTATCCGACTGATTAATAGCGGCAAATAAATTTTCAACATTGCTGCGCAACGCAGCGGTAACGAATATTTTTGGCGGTTTATAATTATCCTGTGTTTGCGTTCCGTAATTTGAATCATTTATCAACTGTTTAATCGCCAAACCCAAGGCAACACTTTTGCCTCGTCCTCTATCGGCGGTTAAAAAGATAATCCCCTTAGGTAAATCAGCAAGCTGGACAACTTGCCGAATAATATTCGCTTGTTCGGGTGTCGCAGTGATATTGTCTGCCTCTACAGAGTCTGGCTGTCTTATAATATCCGAGTCAGCTTGATAAATAGCTAAGGGGAAATCGGCATTCTTAGACGTATCTGACTCATTAATAATCGATAAAAACCCCTCTGTATTATGCGATATTTGCTCTTTTAACTGCCGAATAAAACGACGTATAAACCCAGCATTCATAGCATAAGACATTGGCCGCAAAGCGCGATAACGCCGATGGTCTGGATCATCATAATCTACCCAGCTATCAAACGGCGGCGTTAAAAGTAGCAGCGTTGCACCACCTTTTAAACTGCCCACTAACATACCCAAAATATCGGGCGACAAACCATAACGGGTATCGACTACAACATAGGAAGTATCAACACCCAATAATTTTTTTGCTTGGCTTGTATTAATATATTGAATATCCGCACAAAGCGCTGAGTGGTTTTTATCCCATTGGACGCGACTAGATTGCGGGTACTGACGGGATAATTGGTCAAGCGAACTATTATCAATAGATTCACCTAACCAAAAAATATTCTTTTGAGTCACCTTGATATTGCTTGAAGGAAGTTTATTATTGCCAGCTACCAATACGCTTAAACTGGTAATTGTCTGCCGATAACACCACTCGGCGCTGCCAGAAAAAAGTAAACACGATCGAAAACCGCGCCCGTGTTCAGCCAAACCATTTGCACTAAAACGGTTTAATCTGTTTAGTTCCTGCTCAAAATAATTACTCATAAAGGCTAAACGTAAAAGACTAATTACAAAGCTGGTTAAATTGACAACCGGTTTGTAAAAGACTGAAAACATCCACTCCAAAAACATGTCTGCGTGTTGCGATAGTCATATACTGATTTCGTCCGGTGTAAGTCTGCTTACTGAGGTTATGTTGTACTCTCCTAACTCTTCTTATATCGGCGAACTTCGTCATGGCTGGCCACCCTGTCTTGTCATGCGATATTCGGCAGACCCTGTTTTTGCTCGACTGACTAGCTGCTCCGTAGGCTGTTCTGTCATCCGAGTATAGGGTCTGTTTTTTTAACTGACACTATGCCCTTTTCTACCAGCCAATATTCGCTTGGTTAATTCAATATCTTAGTGCGAGTCGCTATTCCAAGCTGAAGCGCCAAACTCCAACGCCTTCCAAATCAAAACTTAATTGGCAATAACACTCACTCTCAACACAATTGACGCAAACCACAAGCGACATTCACTCAAATATTGTGAATAAACCGTAACTCCTTGATGATTCGATCAATCTTGAGGGTGATTTGCGGTAGCATGCGCCCAAACAAAGCTCAGTTGAACTACCCACAACTTACACTCCCCGCTTATGGACTGTAAGCATCGAGCGCTGATTATACCGGCCATTGTCAACATTGGGGTCGCTCAAATTCGCTTTGTAGTTAAAAACGCAATTTATAGGATCGCCATTTATGAACGCTCGCCTCTTACTGCCGTCGCTACTGTCGTCAGGCAATATTAAAACCGCATTGCTACGGCCGATTTTAATCACTGTCGCATTTAGCAATCTGGCATTAAGCAGTGTGGCGTTTAGCGAAGAATCAGAACAAGCGCTTGAACGAACTGAAAAACGCACGCCTTGCGCAGACTACCGCGCAGAAAAGCAGCCCATGTTTGGCGACTTACACGTTCATTCGCTTTATTCATTTGATTCTTATACTTCCGGTCAGCGCAACGACCCATGGGACGCCTATCGCTATGCAAAAGGCGAAGCCATTATGCTGCCCGATGTTAACGGCGAACAAAATGTTCAGGCGCAAATTCATCGGCCACTGGATTTTACCTCGGTAACTGATCACGGCGAGACCTTAGGTCAGATTGGCGTTTGTACCATGATGCCCGGCCGCTTGGGGTATTGGTGGCCAATGTGTATTGGTACACGGTCTGAAAACTACTATGTGCAAATGGGTACGATGGGCTGGTGGGCTAGCATTAACATTTCCGCAGAAGGCGGAAAGAAAGAAAGCTTTGCTTGCACACTTTCAGATTGTGACGTTGCCGGTAAAGAACTTTGGACCAATATTCAGCAAGCCGCCGAAGACCATTACGACCGCAGCGCTGATTGTAGCTTTACCACTTTTGTGGGTTACGAATACACCGATGCACCCGACACCAAAAATATGCACCGCAATGTAATCTTCCGTAATGAACATACAACGGACATGCCTATCACCACATTTGATACCGGTAGCTATAACTTTCCTAACCTTTGGACTCAGCTGCAAGAGCAGTGTATCGATCCCGACCAAGGCTGTGATGTGTTAGCCATTCCGCACAACTCCAACTTGGCCGGTGGTTTAATGTTTCCCAACCCTGCCACGCCACAACAAGCTGCCGACCGATTATTTTTTGAACCTGTGGTTGAGTTATTGCAACACAAAGCCGCATCCGAATGTCGCTTTGACCGCTTAGAAGGACGCGGTGTTTTAACCGAAGACGAACTATGCGACTTCGAACAAACCCCTGCCGATAATCTAAGTATGCTTGGCAGTGTCCACGGTGAAATTCAAACCGAACGCGCGGAGCCAGTAGCTATCGATGATTTTGCACCACGCAATATGGTACGTAACGCACTTAAAGCCGGTTTGGAATTAGGCCAAGACGGTGGCGTTAACCCCTTTAAAATGGGCTTTATCGGCTCGACCGATACCCATAGCGCACTTCCCGGCGGCGCAGAAGAAGATAATTATCCCGGCCATTTGGGTATGCGCGACGCACAGTATCGCAACGTGATGGATCACCTCTATTCTAATCCCGGCGGTTTAGCGGTTGTTTGGGCCGAGGAAAATAGTCGCGATAGTATTTTTGAAGGTATGCGCAAAAAAGAAACCTATGCCACTAGCGGCACACGCCCCACCCTACGCTTTTTTGCCGGCTGGGATTATGAAGAGGGTATTTGCGATTCTCCCGATATGGTTAAACAGGCTTATGCTAACGGTGTAGCTATGGGGAGCGATTTAGAAGCTATCAATATTGCAGCGGATAGTCAAAGCGAGCAATCAGACTCAAGCACAGATTTATCACCCAGCTTTATTGTTGCGGCAAACAAAGATGTTTACCCGGATAACTGGAGCGGTACTGATATACAGCGCGTACAAATCATTAAAGGCTGGGTAGATGCCGACGGCCAATCACATGAAAAAGTATTTGATATTGCTGGTGATGCCAATAACGGCGCAACTGTAAACCACGATAGTTGTGTACCTGAAGGCGCAGGACTGAGCAATGTATGCAAAGTGTGGAAAGATCCCGCCTATAACGCAGAACAAGACGCGTTTTATTATGTACGCCTAATCGAAAACCCCACCTGCCGCTGGTCAACCTTGCAATGTAAAGCGGCGGGCGTAAACCCTTTTGCTGAAAACTGCAGCGATCAAGCAGCAGAAAAAACCGCCGTCTTAAACGATCAAGGTGTTAGAGGTGATGTGTATGGTAAGTGCTGTATCAAAGCGGAAGATGAAGGCTTTTATTCACCCACCATTCAAGAGCGCGCTTGGAGTTCACCGATTTGGGTAAACGCCCAATAGAACTGAGAGCGCGATTGTCTACAGCAGTATTTATAAAACAAAGCGTATAAATACTGCTTAAAGATAAACCGTTTATAAACTATCAAAATTTACTACGTTTACATCCGGCATTGGCACACCCTCCCCTTTGCTATCCAACCAACGAAAGGTCATAAAACCAAAATTATGGCCTCGGGTATCTAGCCAATTAGGATGTCCGGGATCACGATGTGCAATAACAAATTCTACACTACCATCTTCGCCATATTCCACTTCCTCTAAAGTTAAGGACACCGGCCGATGCAAATAATCAGGTGTTTCATGCCAGCGCGATTCGAGTGTTAAATTCCAATAGCGCGACTTTGGTGGCTGTACCTTAATACGCAACGCTTGATCTTGCTCCAATTGAAAACTACCGACCATATATAAATTATCAGCGCCGCTAATAGCGCCACCTAAGGACTCCGATGTGGTTTGAATAAAGCCATTAGTCTGTTCTAACAGTTCAGGCAAAACGGTTTTATGCAGCGTAGATAGCTTTAAAAAAGCATAATTGGTGCCAATCAAGGAGCCGGCAATTTCATCATCGCTCGGTGGCGTTAAAGTTGGTTTATCACCTAACACTTCTATCGCTAAGGTCGGTAAGATTTCAACATCACGGTTAGCAATATATTGGCGTACTAAAATGCCTGAGGCATCACTGGGAATTTCAATCCAGTTGGCAGGCGTATCGGTATTGCCTAAGGCATCAACATCTGGCTGCTGCTTGGCTAAAAGCAAAGTAAAGTCGCCATTGCTATCGACATTCAGTTCTTGATCGTTAATATAGCCAACCTGTCTACGCGGCGTCATACCCTTGCCACCAGTAATGGTAAAACCCAAATAACG
>CAJQQO010000073.1 GCA_905480475.1 uncultured Pseudomonadales bacterium
GAGCGTGTGAAAATGCTCGATGCCGATGGCATTTGTGCTGAAGTTATTTTCCCCGACGGCATTACCGAAATTAACACGCCACCTTTTGGTGCTGGCTTATCGATGCCAACCAAAGATATGACGCCCGATCTGCAATGGGCCGGTGCCATGGCACACAATCGCTGGTTAGCCGAGTTCTGCGCTAATAATCCGCATCGCCATTTTGGCGTAGGTGTTATTCCGCTACTTTGGGATGTCGATACCGCTATAAGGAATATGCGCTGGTGCGCCGAAAATGGTTTGCGTCATGTGATGATTCCCGTGCAAACGCATGAGTTTCCGGGTTATAACCATATTAAATACGACCCATTCTGGGAAGCTTGCCAAGACTTAGGCGTGATGGTGCATTTCCATTCTGGCCCCGGTCCTATGGAAGATTTCTTTGGCCCTAACTGGCCTGAAGAGTCAGCTGATGATAGACCCGGTGCAATGGGTTTATATGTTTCCGAAGTGATGTGGTGGCTGTATCGCCCATTGGCATTTATGATTTGGGGCGGCGTGTTTGAGCGTTTTCCAAAATTAAAATCCTGTCTTACCGAAGGTGGCACCAACTGGATGTTAGCACCGTGGTTGCGGATGCTGGACTTCCACGCAACCACCGGCCCCGAGTCGGCAAAATTAGGTGATTACACCAGTCATCTTTCCATGAAGCCCTCTGAATATTTCAAACGCAATATTGGTGTGGGTGCATCCTGCGCTAAGCGTGACGATTTAGAAGCCTGTAGCTTTTTAGGCAAAGACAAACTGATGTGGGGTAGTGACTATCCGCATCCAGAAGGTACTTGGCCTGAAACCGGTGTGCGCTTAAAAGAAAACTTTAGCGGATTTCCTGAAGAGGATATCCGTAAGCTATTGGGTGAAAACGCTATTAATTGGTATGGCATGTCCAAAGAAGTGTTGCAACCTATCGCTGATCGTATCGGTCCCAAGTTTGCTGACTTTCAATAAGGAATATTAAGCATGGAAAGTCTTATCGCTTGTGAATCAAAAACGCATCAAGGTCCGCCGTTTCCCATTGGTTGGTATTCTGTTGCGCGTAAAAGTGAATTAGGTAAAGGCGATGTGCAGCGTGTTTTTGCCTTTGATAGAGAGCTAGCATTGTTTCGAACCCGTTCCGGTGTGGCCGTTGTTACCGATGCATTTTGTCCGCACTTGGGTGCGCATTTAGGTGTTGAAGGCCGAGTCGTTGGCGAAGCTATTCGTTGTCCGTTTCATGGTTGGAAGTTTGATGCCAGCGGCGACTGTGTAGAAATTCCTTACTGCGACGAGATTCCCGATCGCGCTAAAGTGCGTTCATGGCATGTGAGTGAAACTAACAGTGACATTATGGTGTGGTATCACCCGCACGGCACGGCACCAGACTGGGAAGTGCCTGAGCTTGAAGAGCTAAATAGTGATGATTGGAGTGATCCGCAATATTGGGAGTTTACGATTCCTAATCATGTGCAAAATATTGCCGAGAACACTTGTGATCCTGAGCATTTTCAATACGTGCACCGTATGGAAAGCACACCACCAAGCGAAGTCAATATTGCCGAAGATGGTCGTGTACTGCATATGATTGCTGATGCAACGGCTGCGGTAAATCCTAATACCTTGCACGCTATTATGCATAACCCCGGTTTAGCGATTGTTCGCACGGTTTACGGACCTAATGCCGAGATGATGGTCTATTCAACTGCGCAGCCAACTACTTTAAACGAAACGCATATGCGTTGGACGCTTACCGTCCGTAAGGAAATCGTTGACTTAGTGGGTGATGATGTAATGCGCGGGATTAAAGAAGGTATTAACGACGATATGCCGATTTGGCGACACAAAATTTACCGCGATAAACCAGTATTTTGTAAAGGTGATACATCGTTGGTTGGTTTTAGAAAATGGGTAAAACAATTTTATGTAAATTAATGGCTGCCATTTTTAATGGTGATTGCCTGCTTGGAATTAACACATTTAAAAAAAATCGCAATTTAAAAAATTGACTTAATAGAAATATCAACAATAGGATAATGTTATGACCGATTCAATCCAAGGTAATACCGGCGATATCTTAAACTGGCCGATGTTAAAAGTTAAATACCGTACCGATCCGGAAAAAATTGCGGCGCTTTTGCCGCCGGGAATTGAGCCTGGTGCAGAACCTATGGTGACGCTAACCATTTATAACTTTCCAGTACCGAATATTCCCGAGTACGGCATTGTGACTACCATTGATGCTAACTATAACGGCATCGAAGGCGAATACACTTTAGGTTATGGTATTGACCAAGAGTCAGCCATTTTTGTTTCGCAAGAAACTAACGGTCAGCCTAAGTATCCTTGTGAAACTCAGTACTATCGCTTTATGGATCAAGTTGTCGCTAAGTGTACGCATCAAGGTTATACCTTTGTGGAATTTAATGGCACTTCAACAGGTGTTGATGAGCCAATGGAAGAGTGGACACAAAACGAGTGGTGGATAAAAGTTTCTCGCGCAGTAAGCGTTGGTGGTCCAGCAACCGCTTATGATTTTCCACCGCACGTTGTGCATGTTGCTAGCAAGTACGGCACCCAGCGTCGTGAAAAAGTTGAAGGGCAATTAGTTTTACGCGATAGCCCATGGGATCCATTAGCGAGTAAGTTACCAATGCTTGAGCAGGTATCAGCCTACTTGTGGTGGCCGATATTTCTTGATCGCAGCATTACTTTAGCGGGCGAATTAGATGGTCCGGGCTTCTTGCCATTTGCCGATACTATTTCAGGTTCGCGCTGGCCTGGTGTTAACGGTGGTCCAGCTGAATTAGCTTAAGCCAATCGGTTTTTAGTTAATCCGTCGTTAATACGATCCGCCAATAATGCGAAAGGTATTATTGGCAATTTAAAGCCAGTGAAGTTTTCACTGGCTTTTTTAATTAGCGCGGTTAATTTTTTCTGCTTAGATAAATGTTACTGCAACTACAATAATTTAAGGTCTGTTTATGTTTAAGCGAATAAGCATTATTTTTCTACCGGCTTTTTATCTAACGCTTGCGCATGCCGAGACCCAACTACTTTGGGGTGATACTCATGTGCATACCTCGTATTCGCCCGATTCTTATATGAATCAAAATTTTTCCATTGACCCTAATGCTGCGTATCGTTTTGCCAAGGGTTTACCGGTTATCCATCCAACCACGCGCACCCGCGTCAAAATTGAAACGCCGCTGGATTTTTTAGTGGTTGCCGATCATGCCGAAAGCTTTGGCGTATTTAAGCGCGCTAATGAAGAGGGATTGCCTCGTGATGATTTAGGGCCGCTAGGCCGAGTACAA
>CAJQQO010000074.1 GCA_905480475.1 uncultured Pseudomonadales bacterium
TTAAATAAAAAATGTGAGCCAATCCACGCGCCAATCATTTGCCCCAACATCATCAGCAAACCAAGCATCCATACAACATGACCCGCTGCAATAAATACAAACAAGGAAGCTATATTGGTTGCAAAGTTAAGTGGCTTAGCCATCGCAATTGAATAAACCAATCCATAGCCCCTGCATGCAACACCGGCCAAAGCAAAAAAAGAACCGGTGCCGGGGCCAAACAAGCCGTCGTAAAAACCTATCGCAGGAACCGCCGTGCTTTTATATTGTTTATTCGACAAAACAGCAATACCTTGATGCTCTTTTGGCATGGGTGAGACCAAAAAATAAATAGCAATAAACAACAGGACAATGGGAATAACCAAAGAAAGTATTTTTGTATCGATAAATTGAATGACTAAAGTACCCAGAGCCGACCCAATAAATGCGGACAGTATTAACGGTTTAATTTCAGCCCATGTGATTCTTTTGTTTTTTAGCATTAAAAATGTAGCGGTTGCCGTCCCCATACTTCCTTGTAATTTATTAGTGCCAAGGGCCGCTAAAGGAGGCATGCCTGACAAAATCAATGCTGGAAGAGATATTAATCCACCGCCGCCCGCTAATGTATCGAGCAACCCTGCGATAACTGCGACAAAAAACAGCAACACTAATAATTCAATCGAGAAATTTACGACTTCCAATATATAACTCCATTTGTCAGATTTGTTGGATCGGCAGCCTGTGGAGTATCCTCATTTAACTGCGAATTAAAAAATTGGATTACGAGAAGAGAGTATATTTTTCAAAATAATAAAACCACCGGTAAACCCGATCGCCAAAAACGAGGACCTCAAAGGATCTGCTATTGCTTCGCTAAAAGCGATAATGATGACTAAATATTTGATTCCCTAGCTTTATTCTTAGCAAAAGAACTAACGTCGGGATTGACGGGATAGACTCAAAGAGCTGAGCCACAGGACAAGGATTTTCTATTTAGCGACTAAAGTCACGCTCACAAGTAGCTAAGAGTTAGCGCTTCTTAATGGATTTGAAGTAGAGAAATCCTTTGCGCTTACAAAAGATTTCTCTATGACAGCTTTAACACCGGTCGGTTTTTACGCCGCCCGAGTGCCTAAAGCTGTTATATGCTTACTACTAGATTGCTACAACTTTATTTGCACAAGGGCCTTTTTGGCCTTGGCCTACTTCAAATTCAACAGCTTGGCCATCATTCAATGTTGCGAAGCCTCCGCCACTTTGAATTTCAGAGTGATGAACAAAAAGATCTTTGCTTCCATCTTCTGGGGTAATAAAACCAAAACCTTTATCAGGGTTGAACCACTTAACGGTACCTTTACTCATTTTCTTTACTCGTATTGTTGGTGAAATTTAGTACATTATCTTCGAATTCACCGGTTCGAAAACAAAACAGGCCGATTATACAGTACACCGCCGTAAAAGGCGCGGTTTAGCCGACCTAAAGTAGGACATTGCAAGGTGATTATTAACAACTTTGCGAGAATTCCTAAGCTGTTTCGAGGTGACTTAGCCCTTAGTAATGCCCAGCAACGCCATCAAATGCCGCCAATATGACAAATATATGTGCCATAAGCTCTATATATCAATCAGATACACGTAGCACATTTCTTAGCGATAGCGCCATAAACAAGCAAAAGCTCCCTCCTCCATTGCTCGACGATATCTAGACCAAAGAATGGATGGGTAGATATGAGGAAATACTCTAGAGAAACCATATGCTGAGATAATTGCCGCGATTAAGCTATACGCCATACCTATATGAACTGAAGAGACTTCCCGCATCGCTAATCAACCACACGACCCTTACGCATTGTATAAAGTAAAAATTCCAATCCCGATAAATCCTACACCAGCAATATAGTGCAGGTACTTCTCGTTAATATATTCAGACAATAGCGTACCCGCTAAAACCCCAAGCGCCGATGCCACAATTAGAGCGGCTGAGGCAGCGAGGAAAACGGTGTACTTACTCACTTCCTTATCGGTAGCGAACAACATCGTGGCCAGCTGAGTTTTATCACCCAGCTCGGCTATAAATACTGCCGCAAATATTGTTAAGAAAACTTTCCAGTCCATAACTAGCAACCTAATCCAATCGACAAATAACATTTTAAATCAGCGACATCGATAACAGTCCGCTGGATTCTCTTGTTAACCTTCATAACTGCTTACTCATAAAACTAGAAGTTGCTGGGCACAGTGTTGAAAACTGCGCTGTATTTTTTATCACTGCAGGAGCATTTTCTCGTAATAATAGTTGATAGCTTAGCTTGGTAAAAAATTGCTCAGCGGTATCTGTAAGCAAAAATAAATCGCTAATCCCCATTGATTTCGCCTCGGACTCTGCAAACCCAACGAGTTTACGACCAAGCCCCGAACCTCTTAGCTCTGCTGATACGGCTAATGAGCGCAATAAAGCCACTGCGCCGAAACGCTCAAGACCAACAACGCCTACCAACCTCCCATCTTGATAAGAACCAAAAAAGTAGAGTGCGTTAGATAAGCTTATATCTGAAACCAATAAATCACAGCTTTCCAGGAGCTTCAACAACTCGTCGTTTGCAAATACAGATTTAATTTCCATTGAGGCGCCCATTAAAATTTAACGCTGTTTAAATACCTCAGCGATAGCCGTATCCATTTATATTGTCTTTGGCTTAAAAAGTTTATCTTATAGGTTTCAAAGACAGAAAATCTTACCTTTTAAAACCATTCACCTAAACTGAAAACCTACTCAGCAATTAAGCCATCATGAAACTCAACAAACGCCTGCTCCACCGCCACGGGCTTTTCAACATGCGGATAATGACCGGCATCATCCAACAAAGTAATATCCGCATTCGGTACCACCACGCGAAAACGCTTCGCAGCATGGCCACCTGATACCGGATCTAAAACACCATTAATTAACTTAAGCGGTATCTTAGGATTCTCCAACGGCGCTACCCATCGACTACGATTTTCACGACGCTCCTGCATATAACGAATCAATACCGGCAACATTTGCTTGCCATTATTTTCTACCGTTAACTGCCAAGTGCCTTCGATAAACGCATCGCTTGGCGGGTACTTCGGCCCAAAGATCGTCGTCATGGTTTTACGATAACTACGCTTACTAATCAGCCGCGCCAATAAGGGACCAAGCGGTGATGCTAGTAACTTCTGCACCTTACGCGGTCGGTGCGCCTCTGGAAATATTCCGCCATTTAAAAATACACACGAAAGCCATTGTACGCTGGCACTGCCGTCGTATTGCCGCGCCAATAACTCCTGCGCGACCGTATCTCCTAAATCATGCGCAAGAATATGCGCTTGGCTTATGCCCAAATCTATGGCCAACCGCTCAATAATATCGGCCTGCAACTTCACAGTAATATCACGACGGGTTTTATCCGAGCGACCAAAACCCAACATATCGTGGGCGATCACGTCAAAGCGTTCGCTAAGCGTCGGCCATAGCTCTGCAAAATCCCAAGACGCAGTTGGAAAACCATGGATACAAACTAGTGTGTTTTTTTGATGGTCGGTATTATCAGTTTTATTATTACCGTCGCGCCGATAAAACACTGGACGGCCTAACACCTCAGTATTGATTCCGCCGCTGTACCATTCGTCCACTTGCATAATCTTATCTTGGCGCAAAACTCGACCGCCCTTTAATTGCCCAACGATTATCTTCCTTGGTTAATATATACAAGGATTCAAATACCTTAATCACATTACCCTTGGTATCAATACGAACCAAAACCGTATCAACATGCGCCTTGCTCTCGCCTAGCGACAATAGCCGACGATACTGCCACTCGGTTTTATCCCAGTTGGGCCCTAATGCATCGACCATCGCCTGCTTTTGCTGCTCCACCGGCAACACAAGCATAGGCATCGCTTCTAACGGCGTATGCCAGATCTCAACCTTTGCTTTAACAAAGCGATAATGCGGAAAGTGATAAGTGTCGGTAACGCCCGTTAAATCAATGCGGTTTACTGCCGCCATATAATTATCAAGCACTGTCATCACTTCTTGTTCGGCTGAATGCGTTGATACTGCATCGCTGTTATCAGCATAGGCATAGTTAAACTGATTACCAAGCACTAAGATTGGCAGCGCTAGTGTTTGAACCAGCGTCAACACCATTGACCTGACGCGAGTGCGTCGACTCACTGGCTGACGACTTGACGTCTTCGTCTGTTTACTCATCAATCATTACCTTATGGGTGGATTTATTGTTCTTGGTTTTACTCAATCAGATTGCTTATGGTTACAGCTTCGCCTGCTAGTAACGCTTCGCTAACAACTCGTTTCTAACAATTCAACTCCAGCCATTCAGCCTTAGATCGCCATATTAACCTTAGCTATTGGATAAATTATCTTAACGCGAACAAAGCCTATAGGATTGCATCCCGAATAAAAAGCCTGCTAAACCAAGCAAAGCATCTGACAGCCAGTTAGCCACTCTGCCATTTAAAATCATAGGGCTGGCGCTTAACTGATTATTTTTCGACCCTTTTGTCAAAATTCGGTAAAAATTATTCATATACGGCCTAGTCGTACTTGCGCCGCCACGCATAGACGCATAGCATCCCACCGTTGGCTTTCAGTCAGTTAGCGCATCTATTTACACTCGATGCTCAGCGACAAGCCAAATAATAAAAGGCTGATAGCAAATGCCTATTTTCTGAATAATGGATGTTTTTACTGATAAATGCATATTGCTGGATTCACAAAAGCTTCAGATAAAACAACAGCGTGCTAGCTACCGGCTTAAGCCATTAGCTAAGCACGCAAATAGCAACACTTGCTTAAACCAAATTATTTTAAAACTTTAATTAAGTAATTTTATTTCTAACTACAGTGGGGATTTAACAAATGAGTATGATGAGCGAATTTAAAGACTTTGCAATGCGCGGAAACGTGGTTGATATGGCCGTTGGTATTATCATTGGCGCCGCATTCGGCAAAATTGTTTCTGCCTTTGTTGGCGGTATAGTAATGCCACCATTAGGTTTATTAATTGGCGGAGTTGATTTCACTGATTTAGCAGTTACCTTACAAGCCGCTACCGAATCAGCCGAAGCCGTTACCATCAAATACGGCGCATTTTTGCAAACCGTTTTTGACTTTTTAATTGTTGCCTTCGCTATCTTTATGGTCATTAAAGCCATGAATAGCATGAAGCAAGAAGAAGAAGCGCCTGCTGCAGAGCCTACTACTCAAGAATGCCCTAAATGCATTTCTGAAATTTCAATTAAGGCTAGCCGCTGTCCAAACTGTACTTCCGAAGTCTAGTTTCGCAGCTAGCATCGAAGTTCGCTTCGATGCTACAAGCTAAAACAAAAAAGGGGACATATTTTGTGCCCTTTTTTTTATTGCTCAAACTTACCACCACCACTTTGCTCTGCTTAATACCCCTTAGCTAGGCAGTCACAAACCACTCTCTATTTCTTATCGCTTGCTTACCATCATTCCTTATCAGTAATCTATTGAAGACCTGCAAGCTACTCAAGACTTACAACATAGCGTTTAGCATCATGTTCATTGTCGATGGCGCATTTGATACCTAATCGCTCACAACATTTATAGGATAAGGCAAAGCTGAATCTTTTTGTCAGGTTTTAAGCGGCTAAGGCTATTGGAATGTCAGTCGATGAAGGCTACCTTAACGTCAATCGAAATAAGCATCCCACCGGAGAGAATCATGCAAACCAAATTATGTAAACAACTGGGCGTAGATGTACCCATTTTCGCCTTTACTCATTGTCGCGATGTGGTGGTTGAAGTGAGCAAAGCCGGTGGTATTGGCGTGTTGGGCGCTGTGGGTTTCTCGCCAGCGCAACTGAAAGAAGAGCTCGATTGGATTGACGAGCGCATTGGCGATCATATTTATGGCGTGGATACTGCGATTCCACAAAAGTATGAAGGTCAGGGCGAAAGCGATCCCGATAAATTAGTTGAAATGCTGCAAGCGGCAATTCCTGAGCAGCATCGCCAGTTTGCCGAAAAGCTTTTAAGCGATCACGGCGTACCAGCATGGCCCGAAGGCGATGACGAAGTCACTTTAAGCTTCTCACTCGCACAAGCACAACTGTTAGTCGATGAAGCATTAACCCGGCCACAATGTCGCATGATCGTTAACGCACTTGGCACACCACCGCCAGAAATTGTAGAGCAGGTTCATAAGTCCGGCCGTTTAATTGGCGCACTCGCCGGTCGCTTAAAGCACGGTATCAATCATAAAAAAGCCGGTCTAGATTTTATTGTTTGCCAAGGCTCTGAAGGTGGCGGTCACGCTGGCGAAGTCACCTCAATGATCTTATGGCCACAAATGGTTGAAGCAGTTGCGCCACTGCCTGTATTAGCGGCAGGCGGTATTGGTAGCGGCAAACAAATTTTGGCCGCTATGAGTATGGGCGTAGAAGGTGTTTGGTTGGGCTCGATGTGGTTAAACGCAACCGAAGCTGCAGCCGAACCTGCACAACGCGACTCGTATATGAAAGCCAGTTCAGAGGATACCGTTCGATCGCGTTCATTTACTGGTAAAACAGCACGTATGTTAAAAAATGAATGGACCGAGGCGTGGGATCGTGAAGATACGCCTGATCCACTGCCTATGCCTTTACAAGGTTATTTAACCTTTGATGCAACGCGCAGAACGCATCGCTATGCTGGCAGCGGCGAAACGCAAAAAGTCGCTTTTAACCCTGTAGGGCAAGTGGTTGGGCAAATTAATCAAGTGGAGTCATGTAAGGATATTATGATGCGCTTAATGACCGAGTATAGCGAAGCGCTAGATCATATTACGGCAATTACGCCTGAGTAGTTGTTAGGCTAGCTGTCTGAGAAAACCATAAGGCTCGCTGTTAATTTAATTAACAGCGAGCCTTATTTATTTTACCCCGCCAATATTTCACCCATTTTTTGATGAATAATATTAATCGCCTTAAGCGGTCGAATCATTACTTTAAATTCGACAATCTGCCCTTGCTCATTCCATTGAATTAAATCAATGCCGTTAACTTGAATACCATCAATGATGACTTCAAATTCCAAACCCGCGCTATCATTGCTGCGTAGCTCGCGAACGTAATTAAAGGTTTCATTAAAAAACACCTTAAACGCCGCAGCCAAATATAACTTGGTAATTGCTTTACCCTCTTGCGGCTTAAATACTACTGGCGAAAGCATAACCGCGTCTTCTGCCAACAATGTATCAAGCGCATCAACATCACCAGCTTTAGCTACTTTGTACCAAGTGTCTATCGTATCGATTTTTTTCATTTCTAATCCAAAGATTTACTTTTATCTTTATACCCGCTTAAGTAATAAGCAAGGTATTGCAGTTTTTGTTAATGAGTAGTTGCGTAAAGTGTCAACTTACTCTTAAAAGTTCATTAGTAATTTCAAACGGCGCCCAATCATTGTATTTTTAGCCCCACTGAAATTACAGCAATCATTAGCGACGATCAACTAACATCGGTCAGCGAATAACAATCAAGCGCCAAAACATAATAAGGTCAATATTTATGAGCTCATCACTAGAAAAAACACTTAGCGACTTTCAAGCTTCGGTTGCAGAAAATATGCCTGAAGATATGTTGAATGCATTACAAGGCGCTATTGATAAGCTTGCCGCTACCGAGATTGCCAACAATGCGCTTAAGGCCGGTAGTGATTTTCCTGCTTTTGAATTAGTCAACGCCACCTATGAAATGATCTCTCTAAAATCATTGCTGAAAAAAAGCCCGCTAATTATTAATTTTTATCGTGGTAGTTGGTGTCCGTATTGCAATTTTGAATTACAAGCCTACCAACAGTTACTACCAGAAATTAAAGCCGCTGGCGGCCAGCTAGTTGCCATTTCACCGCAGCAAGTTGATAACTCTTTAGATACGGTAGAAAAAAATAATCTTCAGTTTGAAGTACTAAGTGATCACAACAATATACTGGCCGATAAATTAGGTATTCGATTTGATTTTGATAGCGCTTTAAAGCCGATCTACGAACAACTTAATTTAGACCTAGGAAAAATGCACGGCGTTGAAGATTGGCAACTACCTATGCCAGCAACTTATGTTGTTGATCAACACGGTATTATTGTTCTTGCTAGTGTTAATGCCGATTACACCAGCCGATTGGAACCCGAAGAAGCACTAGCAGCGCTTAAATCAATTAGCTAACCGTACAACACTGACGCTACCTATCAAATTTCCCAGCAGATCGAATTAAGCGGCCGTTACACTTGCTGGAACAAATTTATGTAAGGGCGTACCAATAAATTTGTCACGATGTTTAACGAGTGTCAGCTCATTGGCATATACACCGGTATCCATTCGCTCGCCATTGTCATCATCAAAGCGCATACCTTGGCCATTAGGAATAGCAACCGTACCCATTTGCATTCGATCATCGTAGGCCAGATCGGCCTCGGCCTGCCCGCCTTCGGTTTTAAGCATGACGCGAACGCCCTCTTCCAAACCCAGTCGCTGCGCATCTTGCGGATTCATAGTTAAAGCCGTTACCCCTTTACCTTTTGCCCAACGTGGATCGCGTATTGCGCAATTGGCGGTATAAGCGCGACGCGAACCGGCGACCAAGGCAAACTCATATTCTTTGCTGGTTGTAATCAATGGCGTCAGTTTTTCTAGCTCGTCTAACTCCTCAAACAACTCACCAATCACTAACTGCAAACGATTTTCCGGAAAAGGTATCCGCGAAAAACAATCATCATACGATGCAACCGCAACTGTTGCGCCCGATGGTGACGTCAACAAACGATTAAACAAATCAGTACCCGCAGTAGGACCTTCAAAACCAGCCGCAGCAACATACTTTGAATGCTTCATCGCAAACACCTGACATAATCCCCAGATTGCGGCAGTGTTTGCTTTACCTTTGTCGGTATTAACACCTTCGACTGCGGTAACAGCATCATTCGATGGTTTCGCAAGTACAGGCCCAAGCGTTCGATACAAGACATAAGAAATTGCTTGCTTAATCTTTGGATTAGAAAATACTGCATCAAAAAAGCTAGCTTGGTATTGCTCCATCCCAGCGGCAGCAGCTTGATGCAGTGCATCTAACTCGCCATCCTCAAAATAACCTAGCGCTTCAATTAGACGCGCATGGATTTCAGGCTCTGATAAAGTATTCTGCATTGGCTCAAATACTGGCGGACGCATATGGAAATAATTATCCGGAAAGTTTCTAGGGAAATAAGTGGCTTCCCATTTTTCATATTGTGACGAGGCCGGTAATACATAATCACATTCGCTTGCGGTTTCGGTCATTGCAACATCAATTGCAACACTGCATTGTAATGATCGAATCGCTTTACGTAACTTTTTTGCCTCTGATAATGAATGCACCGGATTAGCACTTTCGATAATCATTGCCCGTGGTCGCTCTTCACTATCGTTAAGAATTTCTTCGGCAAGAAAGTTACCCGGAAAAAGATCGCTATAAATAGGCGCACCAGTTACTGGCAAGCGCGGCCGCGTTAGCTCTTTGTAATTATTATCAAGCTCGCCGATTCTATCGTTAGGAAGAATATTAACCAACTGTACTGGCAAGGCTATTGTGCCCTCGCGGCCAAAGTGACCGGTAATCAAACTCAGTAATAAATTTAGGTAAGACACTAATGTAGAGTGCGGCGCCATTTGTATACCAATATCTTCTTCCAGCGCAAAGCTTTCTGACTCTGCGATTACTTTGGCGACTTGCTGAATTTGCGCTAAGTCAATACCAGCAAAGTTTGCGTAGTCGGCAACTGAAATGCTTTTAAATTTCTCTATTATTAGCTCGTAACCGTTAGTATGTTCTTTTAACCAATCAATGGGTAAGGATTGATGCTGAACTATCTCGGCAATAATTGCAGCCATACACCATGCATCACGACCGGGCTTAACCGCCAAATGAATATCTGCATAATCAGTAGTTTCTGTTCGTCGAGGATCGATAACAATTAATTGTCTATTGCTATCTTTTTTTATTGCTCGTAAAAAGTCTCTGGCTTTATTCATGCCATTACTCATAAAGGGGTTTTTGCCAACAAACATAACGGTTTTCGCATGATCGACTTCCGGGTGATGCCCCATACCAATCATGCGACTGAACACCCAGGATAATCCGGTTTTTTCTTGCGACAAGGCATTCGCTTTATACTTAATGCCCAATACATTCATTAACGAGGCGCCGTATGCCGCACCTAAATGATTACCCTGCCCACCACCTCCGTAATAAAAAATGCGTTCGCCACCGTAAGTCGATTTGATCGATTGCATCTTCTCAGCAATTTCCGCAATGGCGATATCCCAGCTAATTTCTTCATAACTGCCGTCGGCACGGCGACGCATAGGCGAGTCGATACGAGCAGAATTATTTTGATAATAATTGAGTCGCGCCGCTTTGTTACAGATATAACCTTGCGACTTGGGATGGGCTTTATCACCACGGACCTTAATAATCTCGCTATCGTTTTCTCCACCAACAAGCACCTCAATACCGCAGTTAACAAAACAGAGATTACAGGCAGTTTGCTTCCAATCAGTCATAGGACACCCTTAGCAATTGATAGTATTAGCGGAGCAGTTTATATTTTTGACTATAACAACAGCCAGAAAACTAACATCTAAGGTTTCTTTATGCAACTATAGAATGTTATGCTATCGCCATGTCAAGAAAACGTTTTAAAGGTATGAATTGCTCTATCGCCCAAGCACTAGAGGTTTTGGGCGATTGGTGGACTCTGCTAATTATTAGAGAGTGTTTTTTAGGCACTCGACGATTTAGCGATTTTGAAAAGCATCTTGGCATTGCCAAAAATATTTTAAGCAGCCGCCTACTGCATTTAGTCGAAAATAATATTCTGGAAAAAATTGAGGTGCAACATCGCGGTAGTCGCTACGAATACCAATTAACCGCGCAAGGCAAAGATCTTTACACCACGATATCGGCTATTAGGCAATGGTCGGATAAATGGATTATGGGTAAAGGTAACGAGCCTTTGCTGGTAAAAGATTCTCGTACCGGCAAACCTATCCCAGCAGTTAAAGTGTTAGATAGTGAAGGCAAAGTGATTAAGCAACAGCACTTAGAAATAATGCCGGGACCTGCAGCAGACCAAGAGATACTGGATCGCTTTAATACCCCATAGCGCTTAGATTGTTAAAATGAAATACAAGCGACCGTTTCAAAATGATAGCTGGCAGGAAATAAATCCAATAACAATATTTTATCTACCGTAAATCTGCAATCTAAACTCTGTAAATCTCTGGCCATAGTAGCCGCATTACAACTGACGTAAATCAAATGCTTGGGTTTATATTGTTTTACCCAATCCGCTAGCGCTGGAAAACCTTTACGTGGAGGATCAAGCAAAATCTTATCAAAAGCCTTAGCTTTATTTTGTTTTTTAAATTGCTTTAAAGCCGTGTCATCAAATAAATCTATTTTAAAATAATCGGCATGTTCTTTATCGGCAATATCTATCATTGTACGTTCGATGACGACGGTAGAATTAGTGCCTATATCATTCGATAAGTTGCCATTGCCAGAAAATAAATCCAACACACTGCAAGCGGCTCCCTCGTTATTTTTAGATTTATGAGCTTGTAATTCGCTATTGACTAACTGCTTAAGCACCTCGTTCATCGCTTCGTTAACTTGGCTAAAACCCCCTTCGGCGTAATCCGCGTCCCAAGTTTGTTTAATCGTATCACCATCCAAATATAATTCGCAGTGCCCCTTGCTCTTATCTTTATCCTTTCCCTTACCCCTGCTTTGCTCATCATTCTCGGAAGCTGTATCCGAATATAAGTTATCGAATGCCTGCTGTAGTTCCGGACGAATAATTTTGCAGTTGGGAATCTCGACTATTTGATCGCTTGCTGAATCGACTAAACCAATATATTTATGCCGGTAATGCAGCTGCATACGGTTTCGATAAGCTAAACGCTGCTCGGCTG
The DNA here is from genome assembly GCA_905480475.1 of uncultured Pseudomonadales bacterium. Taxonomy (GTDB): domain Bacteria; phylum Pseudomonadota; class Gammaproteobacteria; order Pseudomonadales; family UBA7434; genus UBA7434. Next base: position 11,983 of record CAJQQO010000074.1, read on the forward strand.
CAATCACTTCAATAGCGTCGGCGTTAAAACCTTTAGCGGCAATCAATGGCTGCATTATTTTTGTTAACGCCGCTTTTTTATAGCCGAGCTCACTTTGATAATCGGTATGCAGATAATGACAACCCGGACACTGATTAAAATGCTCGCACTCAGGCTCAATACGATTACTTGCGGGCTGGTCTAGCGACTCAAGCCTTGCAAACTGAACACCTTTACTGCGTTTATAAATCCGCGCAGTACCCGTCTCATCAGGCAAGGTTTTAGCAATAAAGCTTATCGCCCCATCTTGTTTACATACGCCCTGGCCTAAGCCATCCATATGCTCAATTTTAAATGGGTGTTTTTGTAAGCCGTGTCTGCGCTGTTTAGCGCGATCACGTACCGATAGACCGCGACCGGAAGATTTTTTTGATATTCGATGGCCGGGCCTTTTTGATTGACTCAATTGCAGTCCTTATTTATTGCGGAAATATTATTTCGGGCACCAAGACTAAGCCACTCGATGCAATGCACAAATTTTATTGCCCGATGGATCACGCAAATAAGCAAGATAGAGTTTACCGAGCCCGCTTTCACGTATACCGGGCGCATCTTCGCAAGTCGTTCCGCCGTTGGCTAATCCCGCTGCATGCCAAGCATCCGCCATCTCGGGGCTATCGGCTGCAAAGCCAATAGTGCTGCCATTGCCATGGCCAGCTGGCTCGCCATCAATCGGCTTGCTTATCGCAAAGATACCGCTGCTGGTAAAGTAAAAGCAGCGACCTTTTTCATCGACCACACCCGGCTCATTACCCATTGCGCCTAATACTGCATCGTAAAACACTTTTGCCGCTTGAACGTCATTTGCGCCAACCATAATATGACTAAACATTTTCTTCTCCCAAATCTAAAATTTAATATGCTGAATAGCACTGGCGATAGTATACGGCTATTCGATGCTGATATGACAACATAAGCAGTATTCTTTGAACGTTATAAAGATCGCTAAGAAGGCTAAGGCGCAGTGTTAGCTTAAGGTACAGGGCATAGCGTTAGATCGACGCGCTATCTGGCGTCATCAAAAAAGGCCCAAATCGCTTCGGCTGCATTAATATCCTGATTACTGCCGCCTAATACTTTAGGTGATTTCATATCGGGATGCGGCGCACCATGACCGCCACCTACCACACGAAATAAGGCGACTGAGTCGCGAGGGTTTTCACTGTCATTATCCTGCCAACGAGTAACTTCTATCGTACTGTTATCATCCACAACCGTATCTTCTAACAGAATAATGCTTGGATTATCAGTATGTCCTGCCAGCTCGGCAAAATATTTAACCGTTGCGATAGAAGAGATCACTTCACCGCGGCCACCTAGCAAGCCATATAACGCCACTCTACCACCATGAAACGGATTCATTGGATCGTCAGTGCCATTCATTACCAAGACACTTGCAGACTTAGCTGTCGGAACACAATCCAAATTATCTTGTGTTGGTAAACTCGCCGCGACCGACGCCACAGCCGCAACAAGATCTGGCGCCTCTAAAGCTAAGCGTAAAGCCATTTGCCCACCGTTTGAAACACCCGTTGCAAACACTTCCCGAGGATTGGCCTGATGCGTTTGAATAAACTGTGCGACTAAGCCCTGCATAAAGCCGACATCATCAATCGCTAATTTATTTGCCTCGTACGATCCATCCTTACGGCAATCGTTGAAGTGCTTTTTATAACCCTCCGGGTAAATAACAATAAAACCATTTTCTTCCGCTATTTGCTCAAAGCCATAGCCATACATGGAGCGACTCATTTCGGCATCACCCAGCGAGCCATGAAAAACAAATACCAATGCAGGATTAGTGGATATTTTTTCCGGAATATAATAGGCGTAACTACGCGTGTAACCACCCCAATCCATTGACGCAGTATGCAAACTACCCGGCAGCGAGAGTTTTGGAGGCGATTTAAAATGAAGCCCATAGAAAGCTACTGCAAATAGCAAGCAAAGAAGGATCAAGATAAAAGATTTTATTATTATGCGCATGGTGATAATTGTTTCTTACTGGATTACATTATTAGAATATTGATAGACTAAATTATTTTGATCCAAAAAATAAAGTAACAATATTGATTTAAACTATTGCGTTTACGTACAACTAAACTCCACTTCGGCAAATGACCGCGACCAACCCGAGGCCTTATAGCGACGCTTGCCAATTTGATAATCCGGAAAGCGATTTAATAATTGCTTAAAGTAGACACTGGCTTCCATCTTGGCCAAATGCCGACCGACGCAAGTATGCACACCCATACCAAAACTAATATGATCGACAAGCTCTCTCTCAATATCAAAGTTATCGGCGTTAGCGAAGTGACGCTCATCAAGATTTGCCGAACCGATCATCAAAAGAATTTCATCGCCTGCTGATAATTTTGTCTGATGCAGCTCCACATCCTCTCGCGCTCTACGCGGAATCATTTGCGTGGGCGATTCCATACGTAGCATTTCGTCCACCGCGTTTGGCATTAACTGCGGATCGGCAATTAGCTTTTGCCGCTGCTGAGGATTATCGGCCAGTAATACTGTTCCATTTGCTAGTAAGTTAATCGTAGTATCAAAAGCAGCAAAGGCAAAGCTTCGGGCAATCATAGCTGAACCGCCAACATCGATATCGCCTTGCGCCTCCAGTGCAAGCAATTCGGTCATAATATCTTCGCCGGGATGCTGACGCTTGTAATCTATTAGCTCATCGATTAATGAGATTAATGAATCACCTAAAGTACGGTCCGGAAAGATCGGATCAAGCGGATCATAACCCGCTAAGGGATCAACCAATTTAAGAATGCGATCAGCAAGATGATCGGGAAAACCCAGCAATAACGGTACCACCTGTCTTGGCACCTCAAAGGCAACGTCCTGCGCTAATTCGCAACTGCCTTTTGCTTCTACATCATCGAGGATTCGGCTAACAATATTTTCAACCGTTGGCTCTATATGAGCGATGGCAGACATAATTAATTTGGGGAAAACTTGTGAGCGAAGCCCTTTATGCAAATCATCATCGGAGCTTTGAAACTGTGGAATCAAATCATTACGGGTTTGGGCATTTTGAAAACGGTTTTTATCTCTAAAAATATCGCGCACATCATCATAGCGGGATACTATCCAACATTTAGCCAGATCGTTGCTATCGGATGCATATTCAAAGACAGGAAAGTCATCGCGTAGCGTTTTATAAATCTGCTGCAAATCATCCTGATACTGTGGCGACCAGATATCGAAATCTAATTTGGCACTCATTGCAGAAACTCCTAACGATTAACCTATGCTTGAATAGTCCATTAAATCCTAAGAACTGATTGCAAAGGGTTAAATGTTAGTATTGTTGGGCGAGCAAAAAGCCTACAAACGCACCCTATTCCAATATTGTCTAAGCTCCATCTTCTTACATCAACGCCAACTTTTGGTGTTTCGGAATTGTAACGGCAGCGCAAATACACAACGCGTAAAATTAACTCATTATTTATACTAAGAATACGTGAGACCTTATGACAAACGCAGTGCTGGTTAACTACGATAATGGTATTGCCGATGTACGCATTAATCGACCCGAAAAACGTAATGCTATAGATAGCGATGTTATTCAAGGTTTGCTCTCAACCGCAGACGAAATAAAATCAAACCCTAAAATTCGTGTGGTTGTATTATCGGGTGAGGGCAAAGGTTTTTGCGCCGGGCTTGATATGGCTAATATTGGCGCAATGGCCAGCGGTGATTTAACCACCGATAGCGTAGGCAATGCTTATGATGACTTAAGCCCTGCCGGTGCAAATCTGGTTCAACGTCTGGGCTGGGTTTGGCAAGAACTACCTATTCCGGTGATTGCCGCCGTATATGGCGGCGCAATGGGTGGCGGTCTTAATGTTGCACTTGGTGCTGATATTCGTATTGTAGACCCCAATGCAAAATTGGGCTTTGTTGAAATTGGTTTTGGTTTATTACCCGACATGTCCGGGACCCAAGCGCTGCGCCACTTAACACATTTGGATCGAGTAAAAGAATTAATTTTTACCGGTCGAAAATTTTCCGGCACAGAAGCATATCAATATGGTATTGCCACGCAATTAAGCGATACGCCGCTGGAAGATGCTCTCGTCATGGCGCGTACCATTGCTAACCGCAGCCCCGATGCAATAAGAGCCGCTAAAAAATTATTAAATTCGATTCCGCATAGTTCAGTTCGCGAGGGCCTAATTGCCGAGTCAAATTGCTCGCGCGAATTAATGGGTAAAGAAAACCAATTAGAAGCGGTAATGGCAATGTTTGAAAAACGCGAGCCTAATTTTATAGACGAGTAAGCTGTTTGCTTATTGAAAGAATTCAGCGAATTTAGATCAAATAGAGTTAATACACATGAGACAATAAAATCATCTTAGTCTGGCGAGTTTAAATCAAACACCTGCTGGTAATGATTAAACGCACCAACGGAAACTAAACCTTAAAAGCGATCGAATAGATTAACAAACCAATCTTTATGCTGTGGAGTAGTGCTCTTATCTTTTAAATAAATCTCCAGCTCATTTGCCAATGTAATCTCGAGCAATTGAGAAAGCGCATCAGGCGGCAGTATACTTTCTGCTTGCGTAAACCTATCTCGATATTGCAATCGGTCAGCGCCAATCTGCGGATAGACATAATCACGATCACAGGCTGCATACAGATAGACAAGACTCTCTGACTCTATGCCAATAATTTTTTGAATATGCCGCCTGTCAGATTCTACAAATTCTTTATGCGCTAAACCCAATTTTTTCATAGGCTGGGTGCCATAGGATGCATGATAAAGACCGGCATCGCAGACAAACTCACCAACACCTAGCGCTTTTAAAGCCGCAAATTTTTCCTCTACAGTGACCATATTTGAATTCTCCATAGGTTTTTTTAGGTGCGTATTGATCCGGCTCTCGAATATGATGACAATCTCAACATCGAATTGCCCTCCGACGCCCTTTTTCGTTTAAACTACTTTACAATTTATTTATCACCACCAGCGTATGATACACATACAGTAATAGAAACTTAATTACGCAATAAAAATACGAGGCAGCCTCTTGGACAAACCCGCCCCTTTAGTTCAGCGCTTTTTAAGTAATATCGAATCTGCCGGTAACCGCTTACCCGATCCGACCATGATATTTTTGTTGTTATGCGCAGTGATTCTTATCATATCGGGGCTTGCCGCATGGCTTGGTGTTAACGCAATCCATCCAGTTAACGGCTCAAGCATCGAAGCCGTTAACTTACTCAACGCCGAGGGCTTGCAAAAAATACTGACCAAGGCAGTGACTAACTTTACCGGCTTTGCGCCGGTGGGCACAGTACTGGTTGCCATTATGGGTATTGCCGTCGCGGAACATAGCGGCTTGTTAAGTTGCGTATTAACACAAACGGTACTGCGCGCACCCGCACGATTAATGACCTTTACCGTTGTGCTTGCGGGCGTCTTATCTAGCCTTGCAGCCGACACCGGCTATGTAGTGCTGATACCTTTAGCAGCAATGATTTTTCTCGCCGCTGGACGACACCCTTTAGCCGGTATTGCTGCAGCATTCGCTGGCGTGTCGGGCGGCTTTAGTGCCAACTTATTAATTGGCCCACTCGATGCAATTTTATCGGGGATCTCCACCGAAGCTGCCGCTTTAATTGATCCAAGTTATCAAGTTAGCGCAGCCGGTAATTATTATTTCATTGTTGTATCGACATTAGTTGTAGCCTTTGCAGGCACTTGGGTAACCGAGCGCTTAATTATTCCACGCTTGGGCGACTACACAGAATCATCAGCAGGCACTGGCATTCCCACGCTCAGCGAAAGCCAACGTTCCGGGCTTAAACAGGTTGGTGTATTTACATTGGCATTTTTGGCTTTGCTTTTACTTGCGACCGTACCTGAGAGCGGCGTACTTCGCGACACCCAAACCGGCAGCTTGTTACGCTCACCTTTTATTGGCGGTATTGTCGTTATTATTAGCGTATATGCCGCCATTGCCGGTTGGATATTTGGCCGCGCAACAAAAACCTTTAAGCAATCACGTGATTTTGTTTTAGCCATGGATAAAGGCATGGCAACCATGGCGAGCTATTTGGTATTAATGTTTTTCGCCGCGCAGTTTGTCAATTACTTTGCTTGGAGCCAGCTAGGCGCGATTGCAGCGATTAAAGGCGCAGAGTTACTACAATTTATGTCGCCCGACACTCCCGTGTTGCTAGTGTGTTTTGTATTAATGGCGGCATCGATTAATTTACTAGTTGGTAGCGCATCTGCAAAATGGGCATTGCTGGCACCGATCTTTGTGCCGATGTTTTTATTAGCGGGTATTTCACCGGAGGCAACGCAAGTGGCTTATCGCGTGGGCGATTCGGTGACTAATATTATTACGCCGCTAATGCCTTACTTTGGCGTGGTCGTAGCGTTTACTCGTCAATACGATAAAGACGCTGGCATAGGAACATTGATAGCAATGATGCTGCCGTATAGCGTGGCGTTTTTATTATTGTGGTCATTATTATTGATTGGCTGGATTATTGGCGACTTTCCGCTTGGGCCGGGGGCTAGTGTTTTTATCAACTAGTGTCTTTATACTTTAGACTCAACTTGACTATAAGTGCTTGAGTTAACTTACTGACTTATTTCAGCTAGTGCTCCGTTTGTGAGTTTTACTAAGTCATCAGGACCTAATTCTATCTCTAAGCCTCTGCGACCTGCGCTAACGTAAATCGTAGAATAATGTTTAGCAGATAAATCGATAATAGTTTTCAGTCGTTTCTTTTGTCCAAGCGGACTTACTCCACCTAGTACATATCCCGTCGAACGCTCAACATCAGATTTATCTGCCATGGCTGCCTTCTTCGCGCCGGCAGCCTTTGAGATAAGTTTCATACTAAGCATTGAAGAAACAGGAATAATACCTACAGCTAACTCCTTATTATCAAGAGTTACGACCAAGGTTTTGAAAACCCTCTCCTCAGGCACGCCCATTTTCTCGGCCGCCTCAAGCCCATAGGACTCACTTGACTCATCATGAGAGTACTCATGCACTGTATGTACGATTTTATTTTTCTTGGCCTGATTGATTGCGGGAGTCATTTTTATTGGGTGCTTCTAATAGTTAAATGGAAAACCAATGATCCAATATGATTTGGCCGTTGATCTAAAAAATTGATTGGCGAGAAGGGGCACCATTTAAACCCCCGTCATTGACTTGTTTTATAAACACCTTTCAGCTATCCAACCAACTCATTTCAAGCCCAGAGTCCATCGTTAAACCCGCATAAATCAACTCAATCACTTCGCCCAACTTATCTTTACCATAAGCCACCGCAGGCACCGCACCCCATACAGGCTTGGGCCACGCCACATCTTCTTTAAACCGCGCAATATGATGAATATGCAACTGCTCAACCATGTTGCCCAAGGCGGCAATATTCAATTTGTAAGCATCAAACTGGCTTTGCAATAGTTTTGCTACCGCGTTTGATTCAAGAAAATACTGCTGTTGATCTGTATCGGATAACTCGACCAACTCGCGTAAACAAATGCGCCGTGGCACTAAAATAATCCATGGGTAATTGGCGTCATTCATTAATAACAGCTCGCATAGCGGTAACGATGCCAATGCGATAGTATCTCGCTCTAGTCGCGAATCCAGTTTAAACACGCTTTAATCTCCTGATAGAAATATTACTTAACGGCTTATCAAATGGTCTCGAAGCAATTGACCTCTAAGCAATTAACAAAGGATGCCAACATGGAAAAAGCCACTGACAAAATTAAGCGCTGCGAGTGGTGCGGCACTGACCCACTTTACCAGAAATATCATGATGAAGAATGGGGCGTGCCCGTTTTTGATGACAAAACCTTATTCGAGTTTTTAACACTCGAAGGTGCGCAGGCCGGCCTTAGCTGGATTACCGTGTTAAAAAAACGCGAGAACTATCGCAAATCCTTTAACAATTTTGACCCAAAAAAAATAGCTCGCTATTCCGAAAACCGGATACTTAAACTCAAAGAGAACGCAGGTATTATTCGCAACGATCTAAAAATTAGATCAACGGTGAGTAACGCGCAAAATTATTTTAAGCTTTGCGAAGAGAAAGGTAGCCTATCGGAGTATATGTGGAATTTTGTCGATGGCATACCGATTCAGAACAAATGGCGCTCACTAAAACAGATCCCGACTAGCACATCAATTTCTGATGCGCTGAGTAAGGATTTAAAAAAACGCGGTTTTAAGTTTGTCGGCACAACCATTATGTATGCTTATATGCAGGCAGTGGGTATGGTTAACGACCATACCGTGCACTGCCATCGCTTTAAGGCTTGTGGTGGAAAGTAGCTGCTTTTATACCAGCTACTTTTACTCCCTACTTATATCAACTACTGTTACTCACTACGGCGCTACCGCTTCCCAGCTATCAAACCCGTACGGAGTATATAGTCCAAACGCTGCGTTTTCATGCATGCCATAACCGATTTCACCGGTTGATAATTCCCAGCGACAGAGCATTTCATTTAGACCCTGAATCTGCGCAAACTGTTCCGGGTCGTTCATATCCCATTGCATGCCTTCAACTTTTAACGGGCCTTGATAACAACCCAAGGAATGCGGCTCACCCGGGCGATACCCCGAACCACCCAATAAGTAGTTAGTTCTAAGCGGCGTGCCTGTCACCACCAAATCGGAGTGCGCAAAACGAATAATGGTTTGAGCAATTTCACGCGTACCGGATTTATAGCTAATCTCATGCATAGGACTACCCAAGTGCACGATAGGCTCATCAATACCATAACGTGGTACCTTAACCGCTTCTTCCAACATCCGATTACCTTGACCATCTTCATCAAAATAAATTTTGATCATATAGTCTTTAAACTGAATCGGAATCCAGTTGTGAAAATGGCCGAATTTATCCAGCTCACGGTATTTGGATTTAATGCCTTCAGGTTCCATCTCGCCCACATTAGGTCGAACACCCCAGCTGTGATCACGCGCGCCCATCCAGCGATCCGGCGTTACTTCATAACGCTTGCCGCCAACATTAATATGGCCAGTATAATTACCAACCTGAGCAAAGCGGGTAGTATGTTCGGTTAAACGATTGCCAGTACGACGGTAAGTCACCGGCTCTTCTAAGGCCGGAACAAAGCCGTCGAAGGTTATATCAAAATCGAGATTCCATTCGTTGGAGTTACACCACATACGAATTTTGCGCAGACCTTCAATCACCTCAACACCAAATGGCCCTACCGTGGTATCGAGCCGATCATTACCCAATTCTCTGGACGCGCGCACACAGTAGTGATTATCGCCATGCGAGATCGTGACAAAGGCATCGATCACACCCAAGTTCGGGTACTGCCCCATACCGGCGACTAAAAATAATTCGTCATCACAACCGTGGCAATTAAAGTAGTAACGATCATAAAAATTGCGATCACCTGTGTATACATGATCAAAGGTGTCGGGGGTTTGATGGGCAAGTAAATCGTCTAATGGGCTAAGAGGCATGCGTACTCCTGATCAATGCGGGTTAATACTGTGTCAATCGCGGCCGTTTGTAAAATGTGTCTGGCGGCCTTTGCGGCGTGAAAGATGCAGGAATATAAACATTGCCAGCCAAGATTTCGATTACATTCAAGCCATTGAATAGACCGAGCTGTACAAAAAGCTTCTTACGATTATCGCAAAAGCGTCACAATTGGTTGTTAGTATTTTATCCGTCCTCTAGAAGCAACTAGACGCAAAGGACAGATTAAGCAGGACTTGATAGCACTAAAAAAATAAGAGCCAAAATAGAAGAGCGAACAATAATAGATAACTAAAAGAAGTTGAATTGAGAAGCAAGCCCGTTAAAGGTTTCGGGCTTGCTTTTTATTTTTTGATGGTCACTGGCTAATCAGAAAGATAGTACTTAACCGTTGATACCACTCTGACCTTTTTAATATGCGGATTATTATTATCTCTAGCGCTAATACTAAATTGACCCTGCGAAGCTTGTTTGATTTTTCCTAAAGTACTCTGCGAATCAGAGGCAAACTTTTCGGCAACCTCGCGGGCTTTTCGCGTTGCCTCTTCAATCATTTCGGGCTTTACTTCATTTAGACGGGTAAATAAATACTGCGTAGGTGAGCCATAGTTGTCGCCACCAAAAACAATACCTTGCTTACCTAACTCGGCTAATGAACCCATAACCGATCTAACACCTGCAATATTTTTTGAATAAACGGTTACTGTTTGAGAGGCCGTATAACGAAACTCCGGCCTTGCATTGCCGCCGTATTGATTTGCTAACTTATCGTGGATGGTTGGCGATGCAAAAGTAATCTCATTAGCATCAATACCTTTACTGACTAGAAACGAAGTTATTTTATTAGTATTCCCTTCAATGGCGTTATACAAAGCTTCAAGGTTATTGCCTGCCGCAGAAAACTGTATAGGCCATAAAACTATATCCGCTGTATATTCTCGTTCGGATAACCCTTTAACCGTCACGCTGCGCTCGTATTGCTTAAACTCAATGGCAGCGCTGGACAAAAAATTCCCCAGCAGCGCTAAACCTAAAGCAATAGATACTCCTAGTATCAATGCGCTGGCTTTGCTTTGCGATGATAGAGTTGTTTGCATAAGAGACTCCCAAGATAGAAACGGACTAATAGATGCGTAAGGGAAGCATATATCGATTGACGTTAAAGCGCAAAATAGCTCGTCCGAAAACCTTATTGTTTAGCGCTTAGCAATAAGCAATTTTTGGTCTACAGAATTAAGCGCTAGCACTCCGCTTTGAAATAGCGGCAATTAGATAAACAGCAACCGCAGAAACAAGGGCGACAGCAGCAGCCGGTATTAGATGATGGGTTAATCCATGATAAGCATCGTACATGCAAGCCACTTGCATCATTAACGCAGTGACCAATCCAGCCGACGCACCTGCGAGTAAACCGCTGGAAAAAGGTGTAAGCGTGTAACGCCTAAGCACTAGAACATTGAGAACAATACTCGCCGGCACACTGTAATAGAGCGCTTCAAAGTAGCATTGCGGTCGCTTGCCAGCCATTGATGGCTCCAGCGCTGGAACATAAAGCCCAAAACTAATATGGCCTATCCAACTTACAGTTACCGAGACAGTCAGCCAAAATATGGGGCGTGAAAGCGAACCCGGCACCGATGATTTAATTGCGCAGTAAGCCAGTAGTGAAACGGATAAAAAACCGAGTACGGTTTCAAGTGCAAAACGAGGTGTTGTTAATAACTGGGTAAGAACATTGTCGCGAAACGGCGCCAACCACCACATAAGACTTGCAAGTAATGGGATATAAATAAACAGCCACAGGGCAGTGACACGATTAGCAGATAAAACCGTACGCTGTTTATTTTCAATATCGCTGCTCAAGCTATCAATTAGCGATTGATGTTTACCGTTCATATAGCATCGGCCTCTAACAAAGCGCGAGTTTTAACAATAGCACGTCGCACATGCTGCTTTACCGCAGACTCGGAGATATCTAACATTTTTGCTGTGTCGCAAACACTAAAACCCATTAACTTGGTTAATACCATTGCCTTACCATAATGGATGGGCAAGAGGGATAGCAACTGGGATGTGAGTAATTGCTGCTCAACTTTATCATTGACCGCATAGCCACTGCTCATTGAATCACCGTTACTATCAACATCGGATTCTAGCTCTGAGACATATTGGTTTTCTATTCGTTGGTTTTTACGTAAAGCATCAATGGTTTTATATTTAACTATCGCAAATAACCACGGTTTAAATGGTCGGCCAAATTGATAAGTGTGTCTGGCATGATGAATAGCGATTAAGGACTCTTGCACGCAATCATCAACAAACGCCATATATCCGAAGCGCTTGCGCAGGTAGGCGGTGATCGCGCTGGATAACTCTTGTAACAACACATTATACGCCTGACTATCGCCCGTATGCGCCAGCCGCATTAAATCGGCCCAACGCTGTTCGTCGTCAAGTACTTTAGCCATAGTAGAAAACCGTCGGCGATGCAAAGGCATCGCCGACGACCTGATGATCAAATGAGCTGCTATCGTACTGTTTTAAATATTAAAATTTTGGAACGGTACAGCAGGCGATTATTAGTAAACGCGTTTGACCACAACACGGGCTACTGGGTTCCGCCAATCATAGGTAAAAGGCTTAAGAATTTCGTTACCGGCTTCATCGGCATCACCTAAGTCATGAAAACCATTGCTAATATGGATAAAACCTTCATCACTGGCTAAGGGCTCGGGCGAATGACCTTCACCACCACAACGTGGGCCGGGGATATTGATACACTTTTGATCATTGGCTTCGGTACCAGCATCATAGGCTTGTAAGTAAAACGTTTTAGAACCACGACGTGGCAAACCGCCAGAATTTAAAGCCACAAAAGTATCGTTAGTTGGAATTAACATCGCAGCAAGGCTGATACGACGAATATACGAGTTTGCTTCCAAAGTCATAGTTACCGACTTACCAGGCCCCAATAAACCGGGAATGGTTTGTATATCGGCTACCTTAGCGCCAGCACTTTGCAATAAAGCGGTGACATCAGCGGTGGAACCACCCTCTGCCAACACTTCCAGCTCTGGACTTGCCGCATCGCCCACGGTAAATAAAGATACAGCACGCGAATGCGAGGTAATTAATTGCGGGGTAAAACTTTGCCCTTTAGTGATATTGGTAATGGTTACTTCGTAAAAACGCTTATAACCCTCTGCCGCAGCCATACTGCTGGCAGCACATAGACCAACGAATAATAGTATTTTTTTGAACATGTCACTCTCCTGTTATTAAAATTAGCTAGTTTGGTATGGCTCAACCCATAACGGGTGATTTCATACGCTTGCCTTACTAATTCGTTGGGGAGAGCGAAAAGGTGACAGTCGCAGCAAAAAATAAGTAGAGAAATAAATAAAACAATCTATTTTGCCACGAGATTCCAATCAGCTGTTAATCTTCACTTGGCCTACAGCGCGCTATAAATGCCGTTTCATAAACGAATACTTTTTCTTGGTTCTGGTTAAATATTTCGCAGCTCATCGTTAAAATCCCACAGTTCTTGTGACTGTTGGATAAGCGTGCCTCGATAACCTTTTCGGACATTTTTAATTGATCACCAGGACGAACTGGCAGTAAGGTTCGCATATTGGAAAACCCCAGCGCACTTACCGCTGCGACCGGATCAGATCGGGTACCAAAACTCAGTGCCGCTGCAATAATATGACTGGAGCAAGCAACCAAACCACCAAAGATGGATTCAGCCGCCGCCGCTTTGTCTATATGAAAAGGCTGAGGATCCCATTGCCGGGCAAATTCGATAATTTCTTTTTCAGTAAAGGTATAAGCTTCGTCAAAGTGACTAACATCACCGACATGGATATCTTCAAAATATCTCAAAACAACTCCTAAGGATTTTTAATCAGGCCACCAAAGAGACCATGGGCGGTTTTCAACGACAGTATGCTGGCTTGATCAGCTCAGTACATTAACGATAGGAATCAATTATAAAGCACCAAAATTTAGCCACAACAACATCTGCACAACTCACCATCCGGGCGCAGACTCATTATGATCATCATCACCGCTACTTGAATTTTAAGCTTTGCATTTCAAGCACTTAAAATTTATGACTGGCTAACAGATTAACTCAGCAGCGAGCTTAGTGCTTGACGCTTTGCAAATTCACGGTTATGTTGAATATTGATGCAGCGCTGAACTTTAACGCGAACCACGGCTCTATTGATATCATTACTGACACAAACGCTATGACTCACGCCAACACTACAAAGGAATTAAGCAACGCTAGCGCCGCACGGCCTCGCTGTGCAGTGAGCAGTGGCGTATTGCGTAGCGAAAAATTAAAAACTTCTGCCTTACAAAACATAATCAAATTGTTAGTTATTGTACTGTCGTTAAATTCAATCAATGGCTTTGCAGCTTGCTGCGTTGATATGAATATGGGTATAAATAGCAATGAGGTTAACACCCTAAGTGCAAGTGAATCACCGAAGCAATCGATGCCCTGCCATCAAAGCAATACAGATAACGATACGATCAAGCTCGCCAACAGCCAAAGCCCCAACACGGCTATCGATAGCAACACAGTAGATACATGCTGCAATGCTTGTGCATTTACTGCCTTGCCTATCTCCTTAGCCATCAACGCCAGCAGTGAACTACCGGAGTTTATAGCTACTAGGTTTTCACAATTTGTTTCACTTGCTGCCGCACCGCTATTTAGACCCCCTATTTCATCGCTTTCTTAGAATCCAAATCTGACTATCAGTCAGCTTAGTTCTTTTATTTTCAGTTCGGCTACGCTTAATAAGCGTTGACCGTATTGCTTACAAGAAAGGTGAAATCATGAAGAGATTAATTTCCCTACCCAATATTTTATTACTACTTGGCTCACTAGCATTGGCCGCGCCGACATTTGCCCAACAATATGTTGTGGATGTTCACGGCATCGTTTGCGAGTTTTGCTCTTACGGTGTGGCCAAAAAAGTGCGTAAGCTCGACTTTATTGACCCATCACAATTTGATAAAGGCGTAAAAGTCGATATCGAAAAGCAGATGGTCTATATCGCCGTAAGCGACAATGCGGCACTGGATAAATCGGCACTATTTAAAGCGATAGAATCCGGCGGATACAAACCCGTAACGCTTTGGCGAATTGCCGAAAGCGGCGAAAAAGTGGAGGTGCAATAATGCGACTCCCTTTAAAGCAATTCAAAAAGCGGCTCCCATTTGGATTCACGTTTGGCGCGCTTAGCATTTCGATAGCGAGCGTATCAACACTTGCCCATCAACCAGTAATGGATATGGCACCAAGATGGAATAGTGGTTACGGCGTACAAACACGTATCGAACATACGGAAGCAAAAACCACTACATGGCTTGAAGGCGTTTATACCTTCAAGCCGTCAGTACGAGTTACCTTAAAGCTTCCTTATATTGATAGCGACAACACGGATCGTTACGCCAGTGGCACCGGCAATGCCATTCTTGCAGTGCCATTAAAGCGTTATCACAATAATGGCGCGTTTACTTCCAACTGGGGCATTACCCCTTCTGTGCGAATGCCTACTGGCAGCAGTAACTCCAAAGATAATGATTGGGATACAGGCTTAAGCTTGAGTTATAGCTCTGAATCACGAAGCGTTTATCAGCTTTACGATTTTTATACTTTAGATGATAAAATCGGTATCGATATCAACTATGGTTTTGTTTTTGCCGATGGCAAGGGTTCATCATGGTTTACGCTATGGGATATTTCTGCGCAGGAATCAAATGACGGCGAACGTATACTTACCGGACCAGTGCTGGTTTATTTTAAAAGCAACACGATTGTTCGAGCCGAGTATAAATTTGCCGCGTTAGATAATGATGATGTCTGGAAAGGCGACTCAATTAGTATTGGAATTGGTTTTGTCTACTAAATTTGTTCACGCTAGCAGGAAAGGATTATGAATAAACCTCGCTCGTGGAGCTGGTTATTATTATTTACCACCACAGGGACTTTATTGTGCTGCGCCATCCCCATCACTTTAGTATCGCTAGGGTTTGGCGCGGCAGTGGCGTCCATGGCGTCGTCGGCACCTTGGTTAATCGCTTTAAGCCAATATAAAGTGTGGATGTTTAGCGTGTCGGGATTATTGATTGCACTGGCAGCGTGGTCAGTTTATCGACCGGGCCGCAGCTGCCCTACCGACCCTGAGTTGGCTGCTGCTTGCCAACTTGCCGACAAATGGAATAAACGGTTTATCGCATTGTCTGCGGGTATGTGGCTGATTGGTTTTTTTGCTGCTTATGCCTTACCGGTTTTGCAACAATAAAGTTTTGTATTGGCAACAAGCGCTTTGGCTAGATTGCCTTATTTGGATTGATTAGTTTAGCACTAGGTTTGCCAAAACTCTTTGCACAAATCAATAAACGCCTCACAACTGCTGTTTAGATTTTTACCTTTTTTATAATACAGACCGACCTGCCTTTCAATGCTACCAAAAGAAAAATCCTCTAGCGCTTCAAACTCACGACAAACCGGATGCTCTTCCAATAATTTACTATCAATAAAAGCAGCACCCAAACCTTGATCCACTAAATAGATACGCATACTTAAACTCGACACTTCCCATACCGATTTAAAGCGATCGCGAATCCGTTGAATCGCTGGTCGCATTTGCGGGTTATCGAGTGATGATGCAATTAGCGGTGTTTGGCGCAAGGTTTTACTATCACCCTTAATCATATTTTTAAATTCAGGATGCTTGGGGCTAACTACTAGATAACGCGTTTCATCAAACAGTGGAACAGTCGTAAACGCGTCCATCTTTTTTTGAAACGGCCCCATCGCTAATTCAGCGCGACCGGATAGAATGCTATAAATTAAATCTCTACTGGGTAACTCGGCCACTTTAAGTTGAGTATCTTGTTGCTGCTCGCAAAAACGACTAATCAGCTGCGGCGCATAAAATCGATTGATAGTGCTGTTGATCGCCAAATTAAACACTTGCTGATCACCTCGCTTAATACGCGATAAATCTTCCAGCACCTGCTTCTCTTCGCGCAACACTTCGTTGGCGTATTCCAGCAGCCGCCTACCCGCATCTGTTAGGGTTAGCTTTTTGTCCCGCAGTAGTAACTTCACATCCAACTTAGCTTCAAGGTTGGCGATCGACTGGCTAACCGCAGACTGGCTGATATGCAGATGCTCGGCCGCACGATTAAAACCATGCGCCTCAACCACCGCCTGAAAAGCTTTTAACTCATTGTTTTCTAATCTCAATTTCTAGCCCTACCGCCTAAGCCGTTGATATTAGTACTGCTTATTATCTGATAAGTAAAATTAACTTATCTAATTCTAGAGCAATCACTAAAATATCACCATTACAGCACTTTCTACGGAGTAAGCATGAGTACAGAGACAATTTTTTCGGCCGACCTTGCTGGTATTGAGGTAGGCGAAACCGCGATATCCCACGTTAACGGCGCGGACGGCGAACTTGCTTATCGCGGCGCACCGATTGAAACATTGGTCGATAAACCTTTTTGGCAAGTGGTCTGGCTAGTGCTGTTTGGTGATTATCCTAATGCCAGTCAAGAAGACGCGCTGCGAATATTTATGGCTAACAACAGCAGCCTTAGCGAACAAGAGTTGGCCATACTGAAATTGCTGCCCAATGATTTACACCCTATGTTGATGCTGCAAGCGATGGTGCCGATTATAAATTTAGACGCCGCTGATCGAATCGATGGACTTTCCAACGACGCCCATAGCGGCCTTATCATTGCCAGCAAACTACCTTCACTGATCGCTGCCAAGCGCCAGTTTGAATTAGATAGAGACGCTATTGCTGTCGATATAAATGAGAGCTTTCATACAAATTTTTTACTGATGTTTAACGACCAAGCGCCTACCGAAAAACAAATTCAAATGCTCGACACCGCACAAATCCTGCAAATGGAGCACGGCTTTAATGCCTCTACCTTTGCCGGTCGCGTTTGTGCCAGTACGCTTGCGCCGATTCAAAGTGCTATCACTGCATCAATCGCCACACTATACGGTGAGCTACATGGCGGCGCGGATCAAGCCGCATTGGAAATGGCGCAAGCCATTGGCAAACCAGAACTCGCCGCAGCCTATGTTGACGATTGTTTAGCGAAAAAAATTAAGATTATGGGCATGGGGCATCGCGAATATAAAGTACTTGATCCGCGTGCAAAAATTCTTAAACCGATGGCGCAGGAACTCTGTGATAGCGGCGATGCAAAAGCAATCTTCTCCACATTAGTTGCGGTAGAAGATGCCTGTCGCGAAGCCTTTAATAAAAAGGGCAAAGAAATAAGAGCGAATGTCGAGTTTTATAAAGGCGCGGTGTTTTATCAGTTAGGCGTTCCATCGCACTACTTTACTAGTTTGTTTGCGATGGCAAGAGTGTACGGTTATATCGCGCACTATTTAGAGTTTAGCGGCAATAGTCGGTTGATTCGGC
The DNA here is from genome assembly GCA_905480475.1 of uncultured Pseudomonadales bacterium. Classification (GTDB taxonomy): domain Bacteria; phylum Pseudomonadota; class Gammaproteobacteria; order Pseudomonadales; family UBA7434; genus UBA7434. The sequence continues at coordinate 30,030 of CAJQQO010000074.1, forward strand.
CTAAAGCAAGATATGTGGGTAAGTAGGTAGATCGCTAAGAATTGTCTTGTTAACCAATAGTCTTTAAGACCCACGGTAAACTAAGTGTCTTTACGCTGGATAATAAAGACTCCGGTTGCATGCGCTAATAATTTATTATCAGCAGAATAAAGATGCCCTTCGCTAACTGCAGTTCGTTTAGATAAATTAATTAACTTACCCTTAGCAAGCAGCGGCTCGTTGCGTGGAATAGGCCGCAGCATTTTTATCGATAAATCCAGTGTCGCATAGGGAATGGTGGCATCTTCAAGTTGGCACATCACAATACAACCCGTGACCGTATCCAAAACCGTTGCCGCAAAACCACCGTGCACTGCGCCGGCAGGATTTAAGTGTTGATCACCTGCAGTGGCTTCAAACTCTATTAAATCGGCGCTAACGGTAACAGGCTGCATCTGCATAGTTAAACCCATGGAAGGTGGCGGTATCTTACCGGCGGCCATCAGCTGCAAACACTCTAAACCTGTCATATTAATTTGTCTCTTAAAAAATATTGGCTGTTTTGAAATAACTTAAAGCGCAATAAGCTCATCAAACAATGGGCCAATCATACGCTTAATTACCTGCTCGCTGGCAAATACGCGCTCGCCGGATAACTTATTACCCTCGACTAATAACACACCCAAAACCCGATGCGTTTCTTTTACCCCATTAAAAGAGCACTCAATCACATACTCTTGAGCCACGCTATTCTCATTTACCCATTGTCCGATCAAGGTCCCACCGACAACGTTAGGCGAATAGCTTGCAAAAAAATACTGATAAAAACGCAAGGCATTGTCAGTGCCTGAGAACTGTTTATCTAAAGTAGGATACTCATAAACCGGGTTATCACTGAGCGTTGTCATAACGCCATCAAGGTCTTGCGCCGCCTCGCACTCTGCATGTAATGCACCGAGTGCCGCAACTTCATTGAGCGATAGAATAATCGATGAAGAACTCATCAGTTATTTTTCTCCTGTTTTTATTTTAAAATGCGTTTAATCAACCAGCTCAACGTCCAAGCTTTCCAATAAGCTTACCGCTTCATAACGACTAAACTTAGCTTGATTAATCCGGTTATTGTAAATATCAATATGATAATCTGTTGCTTCAGTAAAATCAGCAGCGGTTAGATTAGTGCTATTAAACAGACTGCCACTGAATTTGCTATAGCTAAAATTGGCCTCGGTAAAATCACCTTCTCTAAAATCTACATCGTGAGCCTTGCACTCTTCAATCACTAACTCTTTTAACTTAAGTCCGTAAAACGAACTGTCGCTGATAATACATTTTAGTAATTTGATAGGCGCACATAAAGCCAAACTTGGCCAATCCGCTTTAGTCCAATTGACTCCCACCATTTTGCAATCCTCAAAGATTACATCGAAGAATTTACTGTACTCAACTTTGAGCACACTTAAATTGCATTTCAAAAAATGGCAATCAATAAATTTGCAGCGAGTAAAATTAGCATCGCTAAAGTCGCATTCGGTAAACTTACAGCTATCAAATTCAATACCGTCAAATGATTCGGATGGATTTTGAAGATTATTAAATTGCTTTCCGTAATACTCAGTTGAATCTTTGGCCAAATCAATCATTAGGTTTCCAATTACAAACTATTTTTATCAATGAACTTTTACTTAGCCATCGTTAACTTATCGAATCCGACTTAAACAATTGTCATGGTCATTGCAGCTAAATCTGAATGGCTTATATAAAGATATAGGTTTTGGTTTATTAATCGTCGGTAAGACACTTTTTAGCCAACGTAAATTTTTCCAATAGTTTACTTTAACTCTCGCATCAGCTTAGCAATTTGATATGAGCCCTGATCTTCCAGATGCGTTGCTACACTTTCCCTATCCGCCGCCGAACGATTCTGGTTTAACTTAAATTTAGCCTGTATATCGCTAATTAAAATCTCAACGCCAACGATAGCATTTAACATTGATACTGGATAACCCGGCTGCCAAGGCGATGCAAATCTTGCTTCATTGCTTTCCGTTAGCTGATCAAGCAATAATTTTAATTTCTCTTGGTCAGTAAACACTTTAGCCGTGCCATAGATATGCGCTGCTTGGTAGTTCCATGTTGGCACGCCAGAAGATAAATACCATGAGGGAGAGATATAATCGTGCGGGCCTTGCAGTGTGACCAGCACGGCTTGATTATCCAGCTCAAGATGCTGAGGGTTTTGCTTGGCAAAGTGTCCAATTAGCCTGCTGTTATCATCGCTTAAAAGAAAAGGCATATGAGTAACAAAGGGTTTATCTGTGACGCTTGAAATTAACTGGCCAAAGCTATTGGCGCGAATAAAATCCAATACCTGCTCTTGATCAGTAACTGCAAAATGTTTAGGTACGTACATTATCGCCTCTAATACAATCCCTATGTATTAATTAAAAGTTTTATTCGCCCCAGAACTTCCACCACTTTTTAGCATTTTCACTGCGCGCTTCCTGTCCTTGCTCTGAACCTTTATCCAATTCATTTTGCACTTGCTCAGATTTTCTTGCCTGTTGCTTTTCAAGACCGCTTAATTTTTCTGCCTTTTCCAGTTTTAGCTTTTTCTCTTTCTTATCTTTTTTCTCGATCTTTTCCTTCTTTTCTTTTAGCGCTTTTATTTCATCATTATCTTTATAGTCTTGCAGATCATCCTCAAGCTTTTCTTTAGCTTTTATCGTCTCATTATGCGCTTCTTTTTGCTCTGCGGTCGGCTTACCCTTGCCTGCCCATTCAGGCTTTTCGGCAATGGCAGAAGCGGAAAGCGCAGCAATGGACACTGCTGTTGTTAGCGCTATAAGTATTTTTGATTGCATAATAATCTCCCGGATTATGTTTTTTTCTTTATACCAATGATTTATCTTATCGCTTGCTTTTTTCGCAAGCTACTTAAGACTGGGCCTGCTATCCAGCATAATGATATCCAGATTGCGCTGTGCCTGCTTGGGATTTTGCAAATCCTTTGGCTCTAACATCTCACAGTCATCACGAACCATTTCATCGATATGGCTTGGATAATGCCGACAGTCATCCGGACGATCATGATAAATTTGGCAGCTATAAATGGTTTTATTACTCGCGTTAGTGGATGACTGCAACCATGGACAACGCTTTAGCGCTTGACCCGATTCTGGATCAACCCAGATTTCGCCTTCGCTAACATAGCGAGCAATATTCGGCCTAAAGATTTCCCACCAATCAATTTCATCTTGCGTGGCCGACAATCCACCATCACTGTATTTAATGCAGCACTTGCCACACTGATTACAATCCTTCACAAGCAATAACGCTTTTGCGATTTTGCTTTGTTATTCTTCATCGGCGGCTTGAATTCGCTCTAACCTTTCTTGCTCTTCTTCCATCGCTGCTTTGATTTCTTCTAATACCGAATCCACATTAGCGCTTTCGGTATCTTCTTCAAAGTAACCGGTTAATTCTGTTTCGGGCAGCAAGTCACCCTCTTGATATAAGGTCCATATTTCTTCGGCAAAATGGGTTTGTAATAACTGCGGTGCAAACAAGCCATAGTAGCGGCTCATATTATTTACATCGCGCGCCAACATCGCTTCTGCCGAGTTATTAGCTGCCGCATTAACCGCTTGCGGTAAATCAATAATAACCGGGCCGTTTTCATCGACCAGCACATTAAACTCTGACAAGTCGCCATGGATAAGACCGGCACATAACATCCGCACCACGTAGCGCATCATAATTGCGTGATCTTCTAGCGCCTGCTCTTCAGACATGGTGACATCATCAAGTCTTGGCGCGGCGGCACCGTCTTCATCAACGATCAGCTCCATTAGCAATACACCGTCAATACACCCGAAGGTCTCGGGCACACGCACATCGGCTCTAGCTAACTTACTTAAGGCATCCACCTCGGCGTTTTCCAAATTTCTTCTTGCTGCGCACGACCATAGGTCGAGCCTTTCTCTACCGCACGAGCACGTCGGCCGCTGCGCATCTTACGACCTTCTTGATACTGAGCGGCTTTTTTAAAACTGCGTTTTGCGGCATCTTTATAGACCTTGGCGCAACGAATAGCATCGCCACAACGGACAATAAACACATCAGCTTCTTTACCACTCATTAGGCGACTAAGCACTTCATCAACTAGCCCATCGTCGACCAAGGGCTGGATTCGCTTTGGAACTTTCATAACATCCAATTAACTAATTTAAAACTTAAGCTGAATTGTATAGGATTTTGCACAGTAGCCAATTTATTTTTTTATTGGGCGAGACAATTAGCCACTTTTGCAAAGCTTTGCCAACTATCGACAAAATTCAGGGAAGGGATCGAAATTTTATTCGGAGAAAAGTAGGGATTACGTGGAACTTAGGGGATTGGCACGCGCAATGCTATAAGCGCGCCTGAGACAAACGAGTTAATCGTAACTAACATCAAATGCGCCGGTAGCTTTTAGCTGACGCTTTTCTGGCTGACCGTAAACCACTAAATCGCCAGCACCTAATACCCTCCCAGAAATCGAAGCATTGGCGGTCAGTACGATATCAGAACTTCCTTGCGACTCAATATTGACATGCTTGCAACGCAGCTTTTCCATATCCAAATCGTTGGCTCCACGTATATCAAGTTTACAGTTATTTGCCGTGCCTCTAACCGAAACATCAGCGCTACCGCGCATTGATAATTCAAAGCGGGTACTTTGAATGCCACTAAAACGCGCTTCTTGCGAGCCGCGCAACAAAACCTCTTCTAATTGACTACCCGACAACTCAATCTTAACGCGCTGATTGGTTCCAAAGCCCTCACTGTTAATTAGCAAGCGACCACCTCGCACCTGATACGTTAACGAATCCAATACCGACTGCGTTGCTGAAATTTTTATTTTAGCGTCTCTACCACCGCGGTAAATAATCTCGGCCGGCACACGAATATCCAATTTACTATAGTTGGCCAGCGTTCGCTCTTGATCAATAACAACTCTATCGCTAAACGCTGAGTTATCATCAGTTTTATTGGACTTATAACTGCCAACATTTAATTGATTAACATTACCTAACTCATCTTGCTCGATTAGCTCTAACGCTGCGCATAAACCAGAGCCAACTAACATGATTAGTGGTGCGACCAAGGCCCTGAGTTTTTTTGTTGCTGTTATCATAATTCTTTTCCGGTTGAGGCAGATGATTAAGCCCATACTTTGCACCCAGCAAACGTTTTTCGCGCACGAGGTTTAAGCGGGCTTTATATCTGCCTTACACAACCTCCGCCAAAATTTTTCTGGCACTACAACGCAATGGGTACAATTTAATTTTTAATATCCTTACTTTTAAACCTTCCGCTACATTCGTGATGCAAAATCTTTTCACTCACGATATCTAAACAGTATTAGTTACTCGGCAATAATGCTTACACGACGATTCACACCACTATTGGGATTATCACCATCTAGCAATTGTGATTCACCTCGACCTTGGGCGATAACCCGAGTCGGCTCTACAGAATATTCGTTAACAAAGAAGTTCATAACCGCTCTTGCGCGCTGCTCCGACAAGCTTAGGTTGTAGTTATCATCGCCAGCCGCGTCGGTATGCCCTTCTAATGTAAAGGCTAACTCTGCTAGCTCATTTGATTGCAGTGCTTCGCCTACAGGACTTAACTGCGCCTTGGCGGCGGCGGTTAGCTTGGCAGAATCAAAATCAAAATAAACCTCAAGTGATAAACCACGCGGTGCAGACGTTTGCGCAGCTAGTGATTCTGCCGGTTGATTTTTTAATCGAATACCGCGAGTCAGTGGCTGACCGCTAACACCGTTTGGCGACAATAAATTAATCACCTGCTCTTTGCTCACCTCTTTACCTAAGTGAACGGTATCGGCTGACTCAGCGATAGCAAGCGTGCTTAGTGCACAGCAAGTGCTTAATGCGATGGCTTTGATTAATGCTTTCATGTTCATGATGTTCTCCGTTTGGTACTGGCTGCTAATTGAATAGCTCGTGCAATTGTTTGCGTATTAGTTAATAAATGGGTTTGGTTTAAATCTTTTCGTATAAGCAAGTCGCTGTGCCTACATCAATTAAATACAGCTCGCGATCTTTGCTTGATCCATCATCCTCAAAAACCATAATGCCGTTTTTATCATTGAGTTTTTTGTTTTTCAAATGCGTTTGTTCGAACAACAATTCTCCTTCCTGCCAGCAACGTAAGTTTGAAGTGTCACGTGCTGTTTGTCGTTCGGGCTGCGCTTCAACGATTTGCTGCTGACGTTCGGCTTGCGGTGCACTAGTGCTTACTTCTGCACTTGCAAGCTTGGTACCTGCGGCCAATGCCGTAACGCTAGTGACAATGGCCAGTGAAACACTTAATAAACTGACGGTAGAAGATTTGCGACTCATTTTGTATAACTCCTAGTTAACCTGTATTTGGAAGCTAGCTTCAGCTAGGCTGCCGTTACTTGCGGCGCGAAAGCCTTCCCGCACTTCGTTAACTGATTTGACGGACAAAGTTTCAAAGTCGTACGCTCTTATTTTATTTGGTAGCTGATGATAGACATTTTTAGGCGTCGCAAAGCAAGTGATCGACTCACCTGATACATCAGCAGTTATATCAAACGGCATATTGCCAGGCAGAGTTACCGAGTTGCCATAAGGTATAAAGTTATCGGACTGAAAGCGATTAGGGAAAAATCTTTGCACCGTGTTGTCAGTATCGACAAAGTAGCAATACACATAGGCCGAAGTATTACTGCTCGCTAACAATGAGATAGCCGCGCCCCGTTTAAAGCTTTGACTGCCACTCGCCGTACGCAGATTTAGCGATAAGTTCTGCGGCTGGGTTTGCTCAACCATAACTGGTGTTGGCTTACTGCTTGGCTTAGGTGCTGTTTTAGGCGCGTCTTCGATATTGGCCGAGAACACAATGTCCGGGCGTTTAAGCGCGCTAACATCTCTGCCTTTTAGTAATAGTTGGAAAAAGCTGTAGTTAAGCTTGCCATCAACACTTTCGCCTGAGGCTTGTTGATAGTTACGAATGCCTTGCGATAAGGCTCTACCAGCATTGGGTTCAGACATTGGGTATAAACCGCGAGCGATAAGTCTTGAGCGCACAAACGGCTGTAATTCACCGTGGGCATTCATCGCGTAATACCAGTCTTCAATTTCTCGCTGAATTTCAGGGCTGCTGTTAGGAATACCTACACACTGCCAGTAAGGGACTTTAACCAGCTTACCGATTAACTCAATACTGGCTAACTCAATTAGATTTCTAAGCGCCTGCACAGTTGCTTCACTTTTTGATACTTGAAAGTCAAAGCTGATGCCGGTTTTTTTAATCGTTGCATCAGCGTCACCGCCTTTGCCGGATTTGAATAAGATTACCGAGTTACTAGAGGTCACACCTGGAAGCACCGATAAATCTTCAGTAGTCAGAACGCTTAAATCAATCCCTAATATCGAACCTGCAGTACTCTGTGATGCGCCCGCACCCCATTTGCCAGCAGCTACTGATGCGCCAAGCTGTTTACGTACTACGCTGCTATCAAGCTGTGAAATCGAACCGCGAATATCGTACTTAGGCACAACGTTATAAGCTGAGTTTGCGCCTGCTGCACCTAGAAAAGAAATAAGGTTACCGGAATCATTACCAAAGGGAATCAACTTAACTGCGCGACTGCGGCGAGTCATTTTAGAAACTGCGGTAATCAGCATATCTTTAGTACCGGCGTTGACCTTGGAAGTTTGATCTTCCAAATCTTCAACCAGCATAGAGATATCACTAATACCGTATTCAATCATCATGTTATCCATGCAACGCAGTCCATCAGAAAAATTGGTGATGGACTTATGTGGCGTTGCCGATGGACCTGTTTGCGCTTTCTTGACCTCATTGTGCACCGCTTCTTGCGTTGCGCAAGACATCAACGCAAAACACGCGATGCTTGTTAACAGTTTCTTGTTGATAGCCATTCTGATATTACTCCCCGTTAAAATAAGTGTTCTATCGACACTTGTTGTTGGCGTTGATTACGTCGCCTTTGATGATGACAACATTGTCGACGTTTCTACCGCCACCTTGTACGTTGCCGATGTCTACACTTCCGCAAGAAGCATCTTGATTCTTTTTCGCCGCAGCACGTTCTTCTGGCGTCATATTCGCTTCGCGCGCTCTTTGCTTGGCGGTGTACTTTTGTACTTTTGCATTTGAATCATCTTCCATAAAGTCACCATCTTCGCCCCAAATATCGTCGGCTTGAGCCAACGGGCTAAGCAAAAATAGTGCCGCTGAAATCATGATTAAGCTTTGTTGGATTTTCATTTTGATGATCCTTTGCTGTCTGCTTATTGGATAGAGATAAAAGTTTTGTTTAAGTGACTATCCAATGGGTTGAATTAAATATGCCGGGAGGGACTGGTTAAGCGACTGGCTTTACCAGCCGCCCCCGGGCATGAATCATTAGTCAGTAACTGAACCAATGTTGACTTCATTTTTGTTAGCGATACCGGTGTTTTTCTGGATTACCGCACCGGTTTTAACGTTGATTTTTACGTCGCCGCCAATGTCAGTGCTTTTGCCAGTAACCGAACCTAGGTTAGCTTCGTTTTTGTTTGCAATACCTGTGTTGCCTTGCAAAATAACGCCTGTTTTAACGTTGGTTTTAACATCGCCGCCCACGTCTGCGGCTTGAGCTACGCTCATCCCCATGGCAAGTACGCTAGCAACTGCAGTAGTGATAATGATTTTCTTCATTGTGATACTCCTCATTTAGTCAATTAATGTCCTAAAAACGATTAGCAAAGCTCGCATCCATCGCCGGACACTTGTATTAGAAGGCCAACAGCAGCTTTTTGAAACCGATTTTTTTAAAAAACATCGAAAATTGTCAAACGTACACTTATTTGTATGAATAAGTGCTTAAAAAGTGAGCATGTGTGTAGAATATGCTTTTGCTAAGTGACTGCAATTGCAGGAAAAATAGCTGAATATCCCTCTTGCTAAGTGTAAACTTGGTTTTTTATACATTTGCGTCACTATTGTTGCGCGTTAGGCTGATTATTAAGTAAGAGCCTAACTGCTCAGCCAACAAGCAGACGAAGATAGTTGCCGGTTAAATTGCCAGCGAGATTTGCCGCTTGAACAATTTATGCCGTGCTTTGCCAATATACGGTACAAAGCCTATTAACATGACATGGCCTACATGCAGTACATAGCCTATAAAAAGGAACGAAGTTTTGGTTGAAAGCAATTCCAGCGCTATCGATTGGCCAATGTTGGTGTTTGATCCGCAGTTTATGGCAACACTAGATAAGCTTGCCGCTAGACGCTTTGGCGCTGGCGGGCTAGCCGAAGAAGCGACCACCCATGTCATTGAGTACCTTTCCGATAACGACTGGGGCAAATGCGCCTCGTTTCAGGGTAAATCCAAACCTTCTACCTTCCTTTATACGCTGGCAAATAATGCGATTGAAGAGTTCTCTCGCAAGCGTTTTGGCCGCCCTAGGCCACCGGTTTGGCTGCAAGATTTAGGCGAGTTATGGGTAAAACTATGGCGTAGCCTTTGCCTGGAACGCCAGCTATTACCTGCACTGGTTGACCGGTTCTCCGACAATGGCTTTCGCGAGCCTGAGCAAGTCACCCAAGCCGCCAAGGTTATCAAAGCCCGTATCCCCAATTGTGGACAGAGCTCGATGGATAGCCTTGCAGTTGATGATATTGATGCCGTCAGTGATGCAGCCCAATCGACTACTGAATCCATAGACAATAGTGGTAATGAGAGCGTCGAGCTGGAGTTTGAAAACCCATTTCACGCCGAATTGATCATGATGGTAAGAGCGGTGGTTGACGATGATATCTGCTGCTCCAGCTTTGCTGACGAGGAGCTTGATAAAACCGATAGCGTCGCCGGTAACTTATTGAATAATTTAGATAACTTGCGAAACTCGCTAAGTTTGAGTGATGAAGAGCGGGTGATGCTTAAAATGATATATGTAGAGGGGTTATCCAAAACCGCCACCTCAAAAGCGCTGGGAATGCAGGCTCATCAAGCCGGTCGTATCGTTAATGACGCACTGGAGCGCATTGGTGCCGGAATCCGTACATGCGGTATTGATCTCGAAGAATTGCTGGAGTTGGTGTGATGTCTGTACAGTTTTGGCATATTGTCCATCTTATAGATTGTAGTCACTGGTATGGAGTCGAATGCCTATGAAAAATCAATCTAATGAAAAAGAATCAAAGCTGGATAAAGCAGCTGCACTGTTAGCACTGGGGCTTAGCCAGTCAAAAGCCGATAACGCCACATTTGCCGCCCCGAGCGACGAAGAGCTGGCCGCTATGCTCGAAGGTAAACTCGATACCACTCGCCGCGCCCAAATTATGGATAGCATGGCGAATGATAGCGAAACCTTTGCGCGCTGGATGGCGCTAGTTGAAACCGCCGATACGTTAGGCCTTGAGAGTTTTGCTCAGGCTGAAGCCGTAACGACACCCGGCTTTTTTGCCAGCATTGCAGAGTCGTT
>CAJQQO010000075.1 GCA_905480475.1 uncultured Pseudomonadales bacterium
TCGGCTTGTTTGGCGTTAGAGCAGCCAATGGAAATTGCCTATCTTGGTCCGCAAGGCACGTTTACCCAAGCGGCGGCGCTAAAACATTTTGGTCACTCGGTAATAACTCGCCCGGTGGGTAATATCGCCGAGGTCTTTGACGCGGTAGAGCGAAAGATTTGCGACTACGGCGTAGTACCGGTAGAAAACTCTACTGAGGGTATGGTGACGCATACGCTTGATAAATTTATTAATTCGCCACTTAAAATTTGTGGTGAGTTAGAGCTACCAATAGCGCTGCATTTACTGGTTAAGGATGGTGTAAAACGCGGTGATATTCAAAAAATTTGCGCCCACCAACAAGCCTTAGCGCAGTCACGTCTTTGGTTGCAGCACAATTATCCGGGTGTTGAAATTCAAGCGGTTAGCTCCAACGGTGAAGCCGCAAAAATGGCGGCAGAAGATGCTAGTATGGCTGCGATCGCGGGTGATATTGCCGCTGAGCATTATGGTTTATTCACTTTGGCCAGCAGCATTCAGGATTACGCCGACAACACCACGCGTTTTTTAGTGATTGCCCCCGAAGAGGTACCGGCCAGCGGTCATGATAAAACCTCTATGGTGGTATCAACCCGCAATATCCCCGGCGCTTTATTTAAATTGTTAGCGCCATTAGAAGAAGAGGGTATTAGTTTAACCCGTATTGAAACCCGTCCGTCGCGTACGGAAAACTGGGCTTATGTATTTTTTATGGAGTTTCTTGGTCACCATCAGGATCCTGCTGTTAAGCGAGTAACGGACGCGATTGCCGAACAGTCTTTCTTTATCAAGGTTTTAGGTTCTTATCCGGCAGCGGTTATTTAGCCATAATTATTTTGCGGATTGCTATTGCCACTATCGGTAATTATCGGTCGGTAGTTATCGATAGTACGACGCAAAAAAAAATGGCTACAACGATTTTCTTAAGTCGCGCCAAGAGCGAAGCCCAAAATAGTGTTAGTGTAAATGCCCATGACAACTCCTTTGTATGATCTTGCTCGCCCCGTTGTTCAATCCATGCAGGCGTATCAACCCGGTAAGCCAATTGAAGAAGCGCAGCGCGAATTAGGTATTGCCGAATTTGTAAAGCTGGCAAGTAATGAAAATCCGCGCGGACCTTCTAAAACCGTATTAAATGCGATGAACGCGGCGGTTAACTCGGTTAATCGATATCCGGATGCTAACGGTTTCTATCTCAAACAAGCTATTGCTGAGCGCTTTGAATCTTTTGGCGTGGATTCTACGTGGGTGACTTTAGGTTGCGGTTCTAACGATATTCTTGAGTTGGTTGCTAGCGCTTTTCTTGATAGCGATACTTCAGCTATCTATTCGCAATACGGTTTTTTGGTTTACGGTTTAGCGACCGCGCGATCCGGTGCAAAAGCTATTATTGTTGATGCGAAAAATTATGCGCACGATCTTGCCGCAATGGCTAAGGCGGTAGAGCCTAATACTCGTGTAATATTTATTGCTAACCCGAATAACCCCACTGGCACCTATGCCAATGAAACGGATCTATTGAATTTGCTTGGCAGCGTACCATCATCGGTTTTGGTGGTCTTGGATGAAGCTTATTTTGAGTATATTGATAAAGCCGATTATCCAAGCAGTGCTGCGTTACTGCGACGTTATCCGAATTTAATTATTACCCGCACATTTTCCAAGGCTTTTGGCTTAAGTGCCTTGCGAGTAGGCTATGCGATTTGTGATCCGGTAATTGCCGATATGTTAAATCGCGTTAGGCAGCCATTTAATGTTACATCGATTGCGTTGGAAGCCGCCATCGCAGCATTGTCTGATGAGCAGTACTTGCAAGAGTCCATTGCATTAAATCGTGAGGGTATGCATCAGTTAGAGGCAGGCTTTGCCGATTTGGATTTAGATTATATTCCATCAGTGGCAAACTTTATTACTTTTAAAACGCCTTTCGATGCGATGGAGGTCAATCAACAGTTATTGCAAAAGGGGATTATCGTTAGGCCAGTAGGTAATTATTTGATGAATGATTATTTGCGAGTGAGTATCGGTTTAGAAAGCGAAAACGCATGCTTTTTACAAGCGCTTGCCAAGGTGATTGATGAACATAAATAATTTAACCGAAGCGTTAAGGTTTCTGCCAACAAAGTTTCTGTCAGATTTTTTTTGCAGACTGTATTATTAGAGGGATTTTTTAATGGTGCTATTTGAAAGGTTAGTTATTCTTGGCGTCGGTTTGATGGGCGGTTCGCTGGCGCTGGCAGCCAAAAAAGCTGGCGTAGTGACTACGGTAGTTGGTTGGAGTCGTCGTGAAAGCACATTGCAAACGGCGCTGGATAACAAGGTTATTGATGTTGCTGAAAAAGATTTATCAGCCGCTTTAAAGGGCGCTGATTGTGTGGTTGTTGCAACGCCGACAATTTTGGCCGAGTCAATAATGATTCAGGTGTTAGAGCAAGTGCCCGAGTCAGTGATTGTGACCGATGTTGCTAGCGTTAAAGGTAATATTGCTCGTGCTTTAACGCAGCGTTTTGCCAGGGTTCCATCCAATGTGGTGTTGGCTCATCCGATTGCTGGTTCAGAGCAAAGCGGTGTGGCGGCAGCTAAAGTTGATCTTTACCAAGACCATCGCGTGATATTAACCAAAGAAACTAATACCGATGCTGATGCCTTGCAGAAAGTTCAGCAGTTGTGGAGTGCAGTCGGTGCAGAAGTTTTTGAAATGTCGACGGCGGAGCATGATCATATCCTAGCCCTAACCAGCCATTTGCCACATTTGCTAGCGTATACATTGGTTGCGCAGTTAAGTGCTGATCGTCAGTCTTCAGATGTATTTAAATTTGCCGCTGGGGGCTTGCGCGACTTTACCCGCATTGCTAGTTCCGACCCGCGTATGTGGCAAGAGATATTGTTGGCCAATAAAGATCAAGTCCGACAATCAATTAAAGATTTTGCACAGCAGTTATCTAAACTCGATCAACTATTGGAAGCTGGTAACGCAGATAAACTTGAACAAGTTTTCACTGCCGTTAAAAGTTCCCGCGATGATTTTGCCAAGGAATTAGCCGCGCGTAAAAAGCATTAAAGAAGGTCAGTTAAAAAAGACGGTTAGTTGAAAATAGTGTTTATGCCGTATTGATGGCTTGTTAAATAGTTGAATATCCCAGCAGCAACACGAACAAAAAAATTGACAGGCTTTAAATAGAGCCTGTCTGTAAATAAAGTTATCTGAAGCATTTAGTTAAAGGCAGGTTTATGACGGTACCGATAATTACGGTTGATGGGCCGGGCGGCGCAGGGAAGGGTACGGTGTGCAAACGTTTAGCGGATAAACTTGGCTGGCATTTGCTCGATAGCGGCATGTTGTATCGCTTGCTAGCCTTAGCCTCAATCAATCATCAGGTTGCCACCGACAACGAACGAGCATTACAGGTAATGGCTAGCGCTTTGGATGTGCAGTTTCGCTCGCTTGACGGACAAGAGGGTATTCGGGCCTGTCTAGAGGGTGAGGATGTGACAGATCTGGTTCGCTCTGAAGATGTCGGCATGATTGCTTCAAAAGTAGCCGCCTTGCCGGCTGCACGATCAGCTTTGCTCGCGAGGCAGCGGGCCTTTGCCGAGCCACCCGGTTTGGTCGCCGATGGCCGCGATATGGGTACGGTGGTATTTGTCGATGCGCCGCTGAAAATCTATTTAACCGCCTCGGTTGATGAGCGAGCGAGAAGGCGGCATAAACAGTTGCTAGATAAGGGACAAAGTGCTACCCTCGCGCGCCTCGTTGAGGCCATAGAATCCCGTGATAAAAGCGATATGAATCGCCCCATTGCGCCTCTAAAGCCCGCAGTCGATGCGCTTTATATAGATAGTACCAGTATGACGATTGATGAAGTCTGTCAGCACATATTGGATAAAGCCGCCGAACGAGGTCTGGTCAGTCTCTGATTGATCGCTGTAATATTTTTAAAGTGTTGATTTTATTAGCTATATCGCTAGTTTTTTAAGGTCTGCATTAAAACCGTGTCGCTATATAGGCCCTCAAGCCAGCATGCCTTTTAGCGATTTATTGTAACTTCTCCATGCGTGCTGGATGCGTGGACCGGGTTAGAAAAGCCAAGTGGTAGACAGCTGTGTTCTGTTGCACTCGGTGTTATCAACCCGTTTTATTAGGTTAATTCACTATGAGCGAAAGCTTTGCAGATCTATTCGAAGAAAGTTTAAAAACCATCGAAATGCACCCCGGTGCAATCATTACCGGAGTCGTCCTCGACGTCGACAGTGACTGGGTTACAGTCCATGCCGGTCTAAAATCAGAAGGTGTTATCCCTCGCAGTCAATTCCTTGATGAAAACGGTGAGTTTTCAATCGAGATTGGCGACATGGTGCAAGTTGCACTTGAAGCTGTAGAAGATGGATTTGGTGAAACCAAACTATCTCGCGAGAAAGCCAAGCGTGCTGAAGCTTGGAAAACCCTCGAAGCCGCATTTGAATCAGAAGAAGTTATTACTGGTGTTATCAATGGCAAGGTCAAAGGTGGCTTTACTGTTGATGTTAAAACTATCCGCGCGTTCTTGCCGGGTTCTTTGGTTGATGTTCGTCCGATTCGCGACACCAGCCACCTTGAAGGCAAGCCACTTGACTTTAAAGTTATCAAGCTTGATGCCAAGCGCAACAACGTTGTGGTTTCACGTCGTGCCGTTATGGAGCAAGCTAACAGCGCCGAACGTGAGCAATTGCTTAAAACATTGGAAGAAGGTCAGCAAGTTAAAGGCGTGGTTAAAAACCTTACCGATTACGGTGCCTTTGTTGACTTGGGTGGTATCGATGGTCTGTTGCACATCACTGATATGGCCTGGAAACGTATTAAACATCCAAGCGAGATCGTAACTGTTGGTGACGAGATCGATGTTAAAATCCTTAAGTTTGATCGCGAGAAAAACCGCGTATCGCTAGGCTTGAAACAATTGGGTGATGATCCATGGGGCGATATCAAAGGTCGCTACCCTGAAAACTCTATTGTTAAAGGGGTTATTACTAACCTTACCGATTACGGTTGTTTTGCCGAGTTGGAAAGTGGTGTTGAAGGTCTGGTTCACGTTTCAGAAATGGATTGGACTAACAAGAATGTTCACCCTTCAAAAATCGTTAACCTTGGCGATGAAGTTGATGTGATGATTCTGGATATTGACGAAGAGCGTCGTCGTATTTCTTTAGGTATTAAACAGTGTCAACAAAACCCATGGGATGCATTTGGTTCACAGCATGCTAAAGGTGACAAGATCTCTGGCACTATCAAGTCGATCACCGACTTTGGTATTTTCATCGGCCTTGATGGCAATATCGACGGTCTAGTGCATTTGTCTGATATTTCTTGGACAGAGCCTGGTGAAGAAGCGGTTCGTGCTTACAACAAAGGTGATGAGATCGAAACTGTGATTCTCGCCATTGATTCAGAGCGCGAGCGTATTTCTTTAGGTGTTAAACAGCTTGAAGAAGATCCATTCTCGGATTTTGTTGCCGACAATGATAAAGGCAAAATCGTTAAAGGTACCGTCAAGTCGATGGATGCCAAAGCGGCCATTATCGATTTAGGTGATGATATCGAAGGGACTTTAAAGGCGTCAGAAATTTCGCGTGATAAAGTTGAAGATGTTCGCAATGTATTAAAAGAAGGCGAAGAGCTCGAAGTTAAGGTTATTAGTGTTGATCGTAAGAACCGAGTTATTGGTCTATCTATCAAAGCGAAAAATCAAGATGCCGAGCAAGAAGCGATGCGTCAGCACCGTGATGCCGAGCCTGCACCTGCTGCAGCGGCAACCACTATTGGCGATTTGATCAAAGCCAAAATGGACGATAAATAGTCAAAAATTGACTGATCACTGTTAATTGCCGTTAGAAGCCTCGCTGCTTCTAACGGCACTTTACAGCCCTCCACTGCAGTATTCTCCAAAATATTAACGATATCAGTGTCTTGCCTGCCGGTTTGTGCCAATTCTTTGGCTATTTTTAATGTGTAATAAAGTGGAAGCCATGGCAACCTTGTCTATACTTGGTAACGAAGAGTGAGAAGGATGAATATTTGTCCGCTCTCTAAACAGGTAGCAGGATATCGTCATGACCAAATCCGAATTGATAGAGCGCATCGCCATGCGACAGGCTCAACTATCGACTAAAGACGTCGAGTTAGCCGTGAAATGCGTTATTGACCAAATGGTCAGTGGCCTTGCCTCGGGTGAGCGTATTGAAATTCGTGGTTTTGGCAGCTTTAGCCTGCACTACCGCTCAGCACGAGTAGGCCGTAACCCTAAAACTGGCGAGCAAGTGCAGTTAGCAGGTAAGCACGTTCCCCATTTTAAACCGGGTAAAGAAATGCGTGACCGCGTGAATGACAGTCTGAACCGCTACCAGTCGACGTATTTTAATTCCTGATCTGTCCTCAATTAGCGACTAGTTTTAGCTAGTGCTGCTTAGAATCTTTAACTCGCCCTGCTTAGTAACAAGCGGGGCTTTTTTATGGCATATTTTATTCCATTAATTTTACGCTTGTTGAGGTGTACTTTGCGGTAGGCCGGTTATAATGATGGCCGTGATTTACGGCTATTCGATTGTAGACCGTAAAGCATCGACTATTAGCTACCCATCATTTATAAAAATGTAGAGTCTATTATGCGTTTTCTAAAAACCCTACTGATAATCATTATCTCTCTGCTGGTTTTAGCGTTGAGCTTTGCTTTTGTTGCCCATAACCAAACGCTAGTAAGTGTTGATCTATTATTTATGCGCTTACCTGAAGCGAGTTTGTCGACTTGGTTAATCGTGTTTTTTGTGGCCGGTGGCTTAGTCGGTTTGTGTGTATCATCGGCATTAATACTCCGTGAAAAACAAGCGCGTATGCGGGTTGAAAAACGGCTGCGTACGACTTCAAAATTAATTACCGGGCATACCTCCTAAATAATGCAAGATATTGCACTCGTTGTTCTTGTTACCGTTGCTATCGCCATAGGCTATTTTTTGGGACGACGTTCAGTTAAAAGTAAGCCCGCTACGGCTTTTCCTTTCTCGCTAAATAAAACTTATTTTCAAGGCGTCAATTATCTACTCAACGAACAGCCCGATAAAGCGGTTGATGCCTTCGTAGACTCTCTGGATGTAAATGCCAATACGCTAGAAACGCATCTTGCCTTAGGTAAGCTTATGCGTAAGCAGGGGCAGGTTGATCGAGCCATACGTATCCATCAAAATTTATTAGCGCGTCCGCAATTGGATTTAGAGCATCAGCATCAAGCGCATTTAGAGTTGGCGCGCGATTTTATGGCGGCGGGATTACTCGATCGCGCCGAAATGCTGTTAAAAGAAGTGATTGCCGAATCACTGCCTTTACGCGGCATTGCACAGCGTTATCTATTGGATATCTTTCAAGATGAGCGCGAATGGAGCGATGCGGTATATGTTGCCGAGGCATTAGCGCAAAGTCGTTTCGTTAAAGCCAACCCGGAAAAGCGGCAGGAAATGGCGCAAATGATTGCGCATTTTTATTGTGAGCTGGCAGAAGAAGCGATACAAAAAAACGATACCGGCCTTGCGCAAAAATGGTTAGATAAAGCCTTGCTAGCAGATAAAACCAGTATCCGACCCTCATTATTAACTGGTGCCTTAGAAAATGCTGACGGTCGTCATAAGCAGGCCATTAAAGTATTAACGCGGGCGGCAGCGCAAAACCCTTCGTTAATGGCAGAGTGTCTTCCTGAATTATTTAATGCCTATGTTGCCGCAGACCCGGTGGGTGGCTTTAACCAAGTGCTTAATTATGTCGAGTCACAGATTGCTACTACGCCGTCTACCTCGGCCATTTTGTTTATGGTCGATCAATTGCTACTACGCGCACAGACTGAGCCGTCACGGCAGCAACAGGCTTACGAAATACTATCACGCTATCTTCGTGATCATCCATCGCTAGCCGGTCTAAATAAAGTGATCGCCTTGCAACTACCTGGGCTCAGTGGCGATGTTGCCGACGATGTTGAATCCTTACAGGGACTTGTTCAGCAGCTACTGCAAAAACGATTAACGTATAAATGCTCTAATTGCGGTTTTGCCGGTAGACAATTGCATTGGCGTTGCCCTAGCTGTAAACGCTGGGATCAAATGGATAGGGTTAAGGGTATCGAGGCCGATTAGAGCTAAACGATTTAACGCTCGAATTTTATAGCTAAATGTTTTTTTGCAAAGAGTCAAAAAATTAATGAGTAACACACCGTTTATTGTCGCTTTTGATTTTGCCGATCAACAATCTGCAACACGTCTGGCCGATCAGCTTTCTCCGCAACTTTGCCGAGCCAAGGTGGGTAAAGAATTATTTGCCGCTTGTGGTATGCAGGTTGTCGATATGTTGCAGAACAAAGGTTACGAGGTCTTTCTGGATCTTAAATATCACGATATCCCAAATACTGTAGCCAAAGCGGTAAGTGTTGTTGCCGATGCCGGTGTCTGGATGGTTAATGTCCACGCCAGCGGCGGTGGGCGAATGATGTCAGCAGCTAAAGAAGCTTTGCTTAAATCTAACGCCAAGACTAAGTTGATTGCAGTAACCGTATTGACCAGTATGAGCCAGGAAGATTTACAACAATTGGGTATCGATCGACCTCTAGCCGAGCAGGTCGCTTTTTTAGCGGCCAGTAGCAAAACTGCTGGGCTTGATGGTGTAGTTTGTTCTGCGCAAGAAGCTGCGTTACTACGTCAGCAATGCGGAAGTGATTTTCTATTAGTCACCCCCGGGATTCGACCAGCTAGCGCCGATGCCCAAGTTAATGCCGATGACCAACGCAGAACGCTCACTCCGTTACAGGCGATGCAAGCGGGTAGCGATTATTTGGTAGTGGGCCGCCCAATCACTCAAGCGAGCGACCCCTTACAAGCACTAAACGAACTGGTAAAAACGTTATCAGACTAAGTTGTCTTTAGCTTAAGGTATCCGTTATACGCTTTCGCGCCAGCAATCCCATTAACGCGGTGGAAAACAACCAAAGCGAAGCGGGCAATGGCACAGGCGATGGGCTAAATGTTTGGCCGCTATTAATACTGCCAAAACTTGCCGGATGAATTGCCCAGCTAAAGTCTTCACTATCAAAACCTAAGCCCAGTTTTTGCAATGACATACCTAGCGGTGTATTTGTCGGCTCGGAAACGCCCACATCAATACTTGTTAAACCCAGTGCTGCGCCTTCAGTTGCTGTAACGCTGCCTTCATAGCTAATAAAATCCATCACGCTACCAAGATCATCGACCAATGCAAATGCATCGGCTGGACCATTTTGAATGCCGGAGCTACTAAAACTTAAAACGCCATA
>CAJQQO010000076.1 GCA_905480475.1 uncultured Pseudomonadales bacterium
CCAATTAAGCTCAAGACGCTCACCCAGTGAGAAGTAGCGGCTAGCCACTTGAGCAAGCTCAACATCTGCATGGTTCACCACTTCGGCAATTGCGAAAGTGGTATAACAATAACGCGCACTGGCAACAAATTCGGCTAAGGCCTGTGGCACACCGGCATCGACATAACTAGCCACTTTGGTCTGCCAATATTCTTGCTGCACACCGTCTAATAAGTTACCGACATTGTTAGCCAGGAAGTTAGCCGCCGTACTAAAGTAGGCGATATCACTTTCAGGATCTAACTGGGCGCGACGCGAACGTAATAACCAGCGCGTTGAACGTCTAACCAATCTAACCAGTTGCGATAATAATTCGCTTTGCAATTCGTTAGAGACTGAATAATCCAGCGCTTCGATTGCACGCCAATGACTATCAATATTAAATAAATCGCGTGCGGCAATATATGCTTTAGCGACATTGGCTTCAGACTCACCAGTAGCCTGCTGCATACGCTGCACAAAAGTAATACCCATACGGTTAACTAAATCACCCGCGACTTGGGTAGCGACAATTTCTTTATGCAATTGATGATTATCAATTTGCTGGGCATAGTTTTCACGCAAGGTTTGCGGGAAAGCACCATAGGCCGCTTTAGCAATATAAGTATCTTCGGCAACATCACTTTCAGCCAATGATTCTTTTAGCGTTAGCTTGCCGTAAGATACCAATATTGAAAGCTCAGCGCGAGTTAAGGCTTTGCCTGAAGCTTTACGCTCGGCTAGCACATCATCTGCCGGAATAAATTCCAACTCACGATCAAGCTTACCTAATGACTCGTAGTGACTAATCAAACGACGATATTCTACCGATCGAACACTGGCTTCAAACTCAGCCATGCTAATCGCTTGCGTTTGACGATAATTGTTTTCCAGCACCAAATCGGAAACAGAAGTCGTCATCGATTCCAATAAACGATTACGATCTTCTTCATTCATTACCCCTTCAGACATCAAACCGTTTAACAATATTTTGATATTTACTTCGTGGTCGGAACAATCTACGCCTGCGGCATTATCGATAAAGTCGGTATTACAACGACCACCGGCCAAACCGTATTCAATTCTAGCCTGTTGGGTAATACCTAAATTACCACCCTCGCCTATCACTCTTGCACCAATTTCTTCGGCGTTAACGCGCACGCTATCATTGGCGCGATCACCTACTTCGGCATCGGTTTCGGCTTTCGCTTTTGCGTAAGTACCTATACCGCCATTCCACAATAAATCGACTGGCGCTCTTAAAATAGACTGTAGAAAATCGTTGGGTGCCAGCTCATCGGCTTCGATCGCAAATCGCTCTTTGATCTGCGGGCTTAAACTAATGGATTTAGCCGAGCGAGAAAAAATCGCCCCACCCTCAGAAATTAAATCGCTGTTGTAATCACTCCAGCTTGAACGGGGCAAATCAAATAATCGCTGACGCTCGGCAAAACTGGCTTTGGCATCTGGGTTAGGATCGATAAAGATATGCAGATGGTTAAACGCGGCAACCAGTTGGATATGCTCCGAACACAACATACCGTTACCAAAAACATCACCGGCCATATCGCCAACGGCCACTACGGTAAAGTCTTCTTCCTGTACATTTAAATCCAATTCGCGGAAATGTCGCTGCACCGAAACCCAAGCGCCTTTAGCGGTAATGCCCATTTTTTTATGGTCGTAACCGACACTGCCGCCCGAGGCAAATGCATCACCCAACCAAAATCCGTATTGATTAGAAAGCTCGTTAGCAATATCTGAAAACGTTGCGGTGCCTTTATCGGCAGCAACCACTAAGTACGGATCATCACTATCCCAACGCACAACATTGTGAGGCGGAATAACAGCACCGTCTTTTAAGTTGTCAGTAATATCTAACAAAGCGGAGATAAAACTTTTATAACAGGCAATGCCTTCAGCTTGAAAAGCTTCTCTATCATTGTTTGATGGCGCTTGTTTACAAACAAAACCACCCTTGGCACCCATCGGTACAATCACCGAGTTTTTAACTTGCTGCGCTTTAACCAAACCTAATACTTCAGTACGAAAATCTTCTGGACGATCGGACCAACGCAACCCCCCGCGCGCCACTTTACCGCCGCGCAAATGCACACCTTCCAAGCGAGGCGAATAGACAAATACCTCAAACATTGGACGTGGCTTAGGCGCTTCAGGAATAGCACTAACATCAAACTTAAAGGAGAAGTACGACTTAAACCCTGCAACATTATCGGCTGAATCGTTAAGCTGTTGATAATAATTGGTACGAACCGTCGCTTTAATTAAGGTAAGGTACTGACGAATAACACGGTCTTCGTTAAGATTTTCAACCTCGTCCAAACCCTTAGCAATAACCGCTTCTAATTGCTCGCACTGTGGTTGACGATTTTCTGCAGCCCCACCAGTAGCACCGCCATTGATTTTCGCATTCGCAGCAGGATCAAAGCGTAAACTAAATAAACGCGCTAAATTAGCAGTTAAATCCGGGTAAGCTGCCAAAGTATTGGCAACAAAGGGACGAGTGTAATGCAAGTTGATTTGTTTCATATACCGCGAATAAGCGCGCAGCATAGCAATCGCGCGCCAATCGGTGTCGACACGAAATATTAATCGGTTAAACAAATCACTTTCGGCTTGATTATTCCAAACTCGTTTAAAGGCCTCTTCAAATGTGGGGGCTACGGCTTCAATATCAATAGCATTACTTTGCTCAGCAGCTTGATTTCCACTGACGCAATACTGTAATTCAAATACATGCAACCAAACGCTATCACCAATGGCATTAACAATTTCATAAGGGCGCTCGCCGATAACACGCAAACCAAAGTTTTCTAATAGCGGCAGCGCATCCGATAATGCAATCTGATTGTCTTTTCTGAGTAAGCGGAAATGAAACTGCTCACCATCATCGTCGCCATCACGATATAAGCGCATAGCAATATCGTTAGACTTATCGAGCTTGCTGATTAGTTCGATATCAGCGACAGCAACTGAAGCATCAAAATCGTGCTGATACCCTGGTGAAAATGCATTACCGTACAACACTGCCGTCTCCTGACTGACGTTGCCACTTAGCTCCGTAGTCCAACCGTTGCTCGCAAGCCCACCATTTGCATAATTTTCAAGCTGTCTCATATTTGCCATCTTCCATTTATATTTACTTGATATAGTTTTAATTTATAGGTACTGGTATTCGTAAATAGCTACAAGTATTCGAACACATTTTTGGAACCGGTTTATTGTTACTGTTTTAGTCCAGAACCCAGAAAAAATTGCTTATTAATCGATAGTGATTTCGGTGTAAACGATTTATTGTTTGAACAAAACCCCAGCGCTGATCTTTAATGCCTAAAAGCTATTTTTAATAGCTCATCACACCGCCATTTTTCGCTAGCGTGAACTAAAATCCGTATCAAAAAAACACTTCCCAGCTGACTGATTGAACGGTCGATTTAGCAATTAATCTAAAGCATAGACGAATTCCAAATTGACAAACTTTTTTATCCCCAGCCAAAAACAAGGGAACTTTCTTAGCCCTTAACTTGTCTTTTTCTCCTTTAAATCATCAGCTTATAAAGTGTTTGATCGCTGTATAAATGGCTTAAGTTTCTATACAATACCGCCGCCGCAAAAAACCAAATGTTGACCTGTGTCTCATTGCTGGCAATCCGACTGATCCGGTTGCGCTCAATGATTGACCTTCAGTGGATTTATACGGTAGAGCTTGCAGGTAACGAGCATAATCAGGCCTTTCGCAGCCAAACAAAACTATTAGCTTTTGAATCAACTATTTACAGCAAAAAAGAATAGGAAATAGCACATCAAACTATGACTACTGTCGAAACAACTTCCGAATCACTGCATCCTATCCAGCGCCTTCGTCAGCAACTATCAAGCCGTATTCTCGGCCAACCCAAGCTTGTCGATCGCCTTATTATGGCTTTACTGGCTGATGGTCACCTGCTGGTTGAGGGCGCTCCCGGCCTCGCTAAAACCCGAGCGATCCGCAGCTTGGCCGATGAAATCCACGGCAGTTTCCAACGTATTCAATTTACGCCCGACCTATTACCCGGCGACGTCACCGGCAGTGATATTTACCGCCCGCAAACTGGCGAGTTTGAATTTCAACCCGGCCCCATATTCCACAATCTGGTATTAGCCGATGAGATCAACCGCGCACCGGCCAAAGTGCAAGCGGCTTTACTCGAGGCCATGGCCGAGCGGCAAGTAAGCGTGGGCAAAACCACTTACTCACTGCCGCCACTATTTTTGGTAATGGCGACCCAAAATCCAATCGAGCAAGAAGGTACTTACCCGCTACCCGAAGCGCAGCTCGATCGCTTTCTATTGCATGTCGTAGTCGATTACCCTGATGTTGAAGCGGAACGCGCAATTTTAAGATTGGTTAGAGAAGAGATGATTAAGCTGGGCGATCAATCGACCACAGCAGCTGATGGCTCTAGCGATACCAGTAATGAAACTCCGGCAGAAAATTTGATCGGTAGTGATAGCATCTTTGCAGCCCGACAAGCCAGCTTAGCTTTGTATATGTCGGATGCAGTTGAGGAATACATTGTTCAACTGGTTATCGCCACCCGACAGCCGGAACAATACGATAAAGCATTGGCTAATTTGCTTGATTACGGCGCTAGCCCGCGGGCCACACTGGCCTTGGATCGCTGCGCACGCGCCAATGCTTGGTTACGAGGTTCCGAGTTTGTTACGCCTGACGATGTACAAGCCGTCGCTCATGATGTATTGCGACATCGCATAATCGTTAGCTTTGAAGCTGAAGCTAACGGTATAGACGCCAATCAAGTGATTAGCGCCTTACTGGCTAAAGTACCTGTGACTTAAACTATGGCCAGAGGTGCTAAAACCCAACTAACAAAACTTATCGACCTGCGACATAGCGCCGGTGAACTAAGTTTATTTTCACGCAGCAAAGCCTTAAGTGCTTTGGTTGGTAGCGTGAAAACCAATTTTCGTGGTCGCGGTTTGGACTTTGAAGAAATTCGTCAATACCAAGCCGGTGATGATATCCGCTCGATTGATTGGCGTGTGACCGCCCGCACCGGGGTTGCGCATACCAAACTTTATCAAGAAGAGCGCGAGCGGCCCGTGCTGGTTGCAGTTGATCAACGCAGCAGTATGGCTTTTGGTAGCCAATGCTGTTTTAAATCAGTACAAGCCGCAGAAGTCGCCAGTTTAATTAGTTGGGCGGCGCTGGCAAAAAACGATCGCGTCGGCGGTTTAATCTTTAATGACAGCCTACATCATGACGTACGCCCTGCCCGCAGCAAATCTGCGGTACTAAAAATTATTAGTGCTATCGATAGTTTTAATAAAGGTAACAGTGTAGATAGTCATGGGCGCAGTAGTTCAAGCACAAACAAAGCCAGTCAAAACAGCCAGCAAATTAACGACGTGATTATTGAATTACGACGAATCGCCAAACCAGGCAGCGCAATATTTATTGTGAGTGATTTTATTGGCCTTGATGATGAAGGCATTAAACAATTGCATCTACTAAAAAAACATTGCGATATTCATGCCATTTTTATTAGCGATCCGATGGAGCGCCAACTTCCTGCTAGCG
>CAJQQO010000077.1 GCA_905480475.1 uncultured Pseudomonadales bacterium
AAAAGATTCTCTAAAAGTAGTGCGCGGAAAATCCCGACGACACTTTTTTGGGGCGAATACCCAAGGTCTGAATTAGCATAAAATAATTCAGGCACTGCAATACTTATCGTTCACAGTGCGATATTGGGTAAATATGTTAGGCGGTAAACTTCGCTTATTCCAAGCAGGAACAAGAGCCGAAGAAAGAGGAAATAGGTTGTGAACCTGTAGGCTCGATAAACGGATGGACTCGCTAGTCCTTTGATAAACCAGCGTTTCGACTATACGCCCTAGCGAATGCAAAGCAAGAAATCATTGCTGTTATTTAGTTGCTATGTCGCAGGCTTATTGGCCAAAATAAATAACCACTATTATCCGGAAGTCTCAGAGAATTATCGCAAACGCATAGAAAATCGATTCTGGTTAAGTCGCTCGGTAATCGCACGCTTTGAAAGATTAGCAAATAAAACCTTTGACTTATGCTATATACCTCTATAGCCTGACCAACCAGCTAGAAAGAAAGCCTCTTGTTTATATACTCCTTTTCGTTGTTTTATTCATACTACTTCGTTGTGCAGTTTCTAAGTACCAGTCGATTTTTCCGCTATTCAAGCCTTTTGAAGGCACAACTACTTATATTTTAAGGATATTATTATGTCTAACACAGTTAATGGCACCGTTAAATGGTTCAACGAAGGTAAAGGTTTCGGTTTTATCGAACAGGAATCAGGACCGGATGTTTTTGCTCATTTTAGCGCTATTGCAGGCGATGGTTTCAAAACCTTAGCCGAAGGCCAAAAAGTACAATTCTCTTTAACCCAAGGAGAAAAAGGACCACAAGCAGAGAACATCGTTGCTGTTTAATTTTAGTTGCGGTCTAAATTAAGTGCCTATTTAAATAAGCACTAATTTAAGATAAGTAACACAAGAGAGAAAGTTGATGCCTTGTATTAAAAAGGGCATCAACCTATCTCGACTTTCAATCACTCAATCCAATTGATATCAAATCGATTGTAGGCTTAATCAGTCGACGCAATTCAATCTGCAATTCAACTTTGTTCCAATCCAATTCTCTTTTAATACAATTCTTCTTCCAATGTAACTTTCTCAAGACAACGCCCGCGCTATCAAATAAATTATCGAACCAGCAATATTTTTGTTGAACGCTTTTTATCTGCCCCGCGACTAACAATCGACGCGATGACATCGCAGTCACTTATTTAAAGTAAATCAATCCGTGCCGCCTGCCCGCAATAAACGCCCTGCTTATCAACAATATTCCACACTACGGCATTTTCAATCATAAACTCTTTACCGGAAGCGCTAACGCGAATACCGGAATAATTATCGATATAGCCTTGCCGATTGACTGTCTCCAACAATTGCTGCCGCGCTTCACGCGCTAGCGGTTTGGCAGAAAGCCGCGAAGGCAATTGAATAAATTCATCCCAACTGTATTCAAATAAATCAAGCGCTGCTCGATTAGCAAAATTAAAAATCGGATCAGCCTGAATACCATGTGATAACAATGCAAAATCCGCTTCGAATAATGCATAAGTTTTTAAGCCATCGTAGGGATCAGTTAATAGCGGCCTGTTAAACAGAGCCTGATAACTTGCGCATAAATGCTCCGCATGTTGACAATAAAAATCTATATTCAATTGAGGCGGGACTGAGAAACGCTCCATTAAAACTGATCCGGCCTGAACATCGCATCGTGCCCACCGTCAACCAATAACACTGCACCAGCAACAAAAGCAGATTCTTCACTTAATAAAAAACAAACGACATTGGCAATATCTTCGGGTAGCCCCCTACGCCCCAACGGAATACTCTGGGCAAACGCTTCATTGACTTTATGCAACGCCGGTACCGCTTCAATTTTTTCATTTAACGGCGTAGAAATATAACCCGGCGCCACCGCATTCATACGAACACCCTGCGCTAAATAATCACTGCAGTTACGACGCATCCACCGCGTCAACGCCTGCTTACTCCCGGCATAGGCGCTATTAGCATCACCCAAGGCATCAACTATTTCTATTGAAGCCGACTCATCATTGGCCAACAAGCTATCAACATAGGCAGTATCAGCTTTCATGGTTGCAGAGATCGACGATATCAATACAATCGAACCGTGTTTTTTGGCAAGCAAGTCCTTTAAACCTTCTATCGTCGCCAATGCACCAAAATAATTGATTCGAGCAATAAGCGACGGCGGCTTAACATTCACCCCCACACCCGCACAGGGGATAAAGCCGTCGAGCCCGTCAGAAGCTAAGGCTTTAACACCCTCAACAGCGTGCTCTCGACCAGCCACTGTAGCCAAGTCGGCAACGACATCAGCATTTTGAATATCCACGACAATGACCTGATGGTTATTACTTCGCAGTTGTGCGCCAATGGCGGCACCTATACCGCTCGCACCTCCAGTTATTGCATAACAAGCCATAAGGTAACCCCCTACACATTTAAATTAATCAAGATACACGGCCTGGCATTCCTGGCGATTTTTTATTGGCCGAATACACTCTGACAGCGGCCGTCATCATCAGCAATAACAAGCAGATATAGATGGGAGCAATAGGCACATTGGTCGGCTCCGGCGCAAATAACTGATCGTAAACGCTTAGCATCAACAGGGTATGCCCCATCGTCGTGGGATGAATATCATCCCAAAATAAATACTCGTCGGCATTCGGACAAACAGTGCCTGCACTTTCGCTCCAACATCGATCGGTCACATTAGTAAAACCATAGCTAGCTGGATTGGCTGCCGCATCATTCGTTAACGCATAAAAGTCTACCAACAGAATACGATTATCATTAAGTGATGTAACCACATTACTTAAACCTTCGTTATAAGCCTCACTGAGCTGCTGAAAAATAAACTCTTTACCGTCAGCGATCGCTCGCGGTGTAACGCCAACGTTAGGCACATTCAACATAACAATACGCGCTGCGCCCGGCGTACTTAAACTATTTAACAGTTGCTGTATCGCTACTTGCACAGAGCCTGCGATATTACGCATTTCCTGTTTAGCCGCTTCTATCTCTGCGTTAGTCGCATTAATACTTAAGGCCTCACCCGCCTCAAGAACATCGTTGCCACCAATACTTAAGGTGTATAGCGCATCTGGATCAGCAACATTGCTAACATCACCGAGAAAATCAAAGGTCTGAGAAGTTGCCGAAGGTAATGTGATAGTAAAAATAAATAAAATCGTTATATTGACGTCTTGGCTAGTCAGCGCGCCACCATAGGCATAGTTAGTACCGCCGTCGCGACTATTATCTGGCGGCGACAAACCTAACTCAATGGCAAGTAATTCGTTCCACACCTGACCATTTGAAAAACGCCCCATAAAATTAGGCGATGCTGGCGTAGTGCCAAAGCTGACATCCTGTGTATTACCTACATCGGATAAACTGTCGCCAATAGAGATCACTTGGGAAAATTGCGCGCTTGCTATAGGAGACAGAAAAAGTAACTGCAATAAAAGCAGCAATGTAATACTAAAAAGATTAATTGGCTTAACTCGTTTCATAATTATTATTCTTTATATATTTAAAAATCGATATCACTAACAACTAAGTAAAATTATCAAACTTCCAGAACTCCCACCACTTGGCATCTTTTGTTCGCTGCCTACGTGCTGTATTTTCCTTATCGATTATTGCTTTAATAGGGCTGGGTGTATTCAACCACTCTTCATGATGCAACAAATAATCCCAATCAAAAATTTCACCCTTATACCATAAGGAATAATCGTGGAAGTAGACTAGCCGCTCTTGATCCACCAACTTATACTCGAACGACAAAAAATTAGGTAAATTCCTATTGCCTTGAGTTTCATAGGAGCTGAGAACTCTCCGCTTAAACTCGTCATAATCGGTTTCTAACCAAATACTTTTATGGCCACTCATATAGAAAGTATATTCCACCATTGAAGTAGTGAATTCACTTTCTAATTGTTTAAACAGCTTACGCACTTGCTGCTCACCTGTCTTCGATAACATAAGCTGCTTTTTTTGTGCGTATAGCGTTAAAGCAAGTATCGCTATGGTTAGCAATAAACCAAACACGAGTAGAAAAAACGCTGCTAACATATCGTGCTCTCTAACCAGCTCTAAGCTACTTTCGCATTTGCATTCCGCCATGAATAGGCGGTAAATCCAGAGCCGACACTATACCAGAGGGCGCTGCACATACAGCCGGTATTGCATTCACCAAACGATTAGCCGCCGTACAATTTCCGCCACCCGCTGGTCCCGGCTCTACAGGATCATGACCATGCAAGCTTACAACTAATTCAGGGTTCCCCTTAATCACTACCTGATGACAACCCTCGCCCTCTGTAGGTAGCGGCCAATCGGGTGCGCAACTATGATCGATGCGGGTAATGTGCTCTAACACAATACCGGCATGACCATTTTTGATGCCACGCACTTCAAAACGAAACGCGCCCTGAGTACCCTTTTTAAATTCGCCCATAGTAGGCACATGAACGTCATTCTCTAGCGCACGTTTTTCAACAACGGCTTCTATACTATCTAACTCATAGTCCAACGCGGCCGCAACCATTTCTACCATGGGCGACCAAACCGTTTTTAACGCACTGTCTTCTAACATTGGCGGATTATTTTCCATTGGCTGACCAAAGCCAATCACGTCACGCACCACATCTGGCGCATCGTACAGCGCATAATTAAAGATCTCTTGCATACGAATTTCTTGGATATCGCTAACAGCGCCACTAAGCATAATCGGTAGAATATCCATTGCCCAACCGGGATCAACACCCGATACAAATACCGAACTGTTACCCTGCTCGCAAACAGCTTGGGCTGCATCTACGGCTTCCTTGATAGCACTTTTGCTTTGCGGATATAGCAATGGATAAAAAGCGGGCGACACCACATTAACACCAGCGCCCAAGCAACTTAATAAATCCATAAACGCCGCTTCGGCGCGCGTGTCGGCACTGGCTGCATAAACGATGGCATCTAAACCATTGGCAATCACCGATTTCCAATCGTCGGTCGCCAACACACCAACTGCTTTAACGCCTGCTAACTCACCAGCATCTTTGCCGATTTTGTCAGGGTTGGATACGATAACGGCACAAAGATCTAACTCATGATGCGCCAATACTGCGCGAATGGCTGGGCGGCCAACATTACCCGTACCCCATACTGCTACACGTTTTTTCATTATTATTCCAAATTTATTAGTATTAGGCGCACTCGCCAAAAGATAAGAAAATTTAAAACACTATCGCGACATACGCCGCAAGCTTAACAAGCCAAACAAAGCTGTAGCAAACAACCATACCGCTGCGGGTAATGGTACCACTTGCACTTGTCCGCGGATAAGCGCGCCATCAATATCTGCTAGGTAGGTAAACTTACCATCACCTAAATATTCGACGTCGTAGACTCTTCCATCTAGCTCCAACGAAGCAATTTCGGATCCATCTTCAAGCGAAAAAACACCAATCATATTTGGGTTAAAGAAATTACCTTTACCATAAACAAAGCCGTCTTCCAGCGAAACGCCCAAGATTTCAGCGCCCAGACTGGTGCTTTTTACGTTTCCGTCAGCTGTCCCAAATCCACCCCCACTGAATATAACGCCCTGTTCAACCTCGCCGCCGTCAAAAACATCAGCCAAGGCTCCGTCGTAACGCATTGACGTACCGTCAGGAAACAATGCAAATGGAGCGTTAAGCCTAGATATCGTGCTTTGTGTATTAAAATTCGCTTCAGTGTTAGGGTTAACCGTTTGAGCCTGACCATAAACCACTCCGTTTTCCATAGCGAAAATAGTGATTGCACTCACTGGCGCGGTACTTAGTGGAAAAAGCGCAGGATCAGATATCAGGAAAAACATATATGGAAGCGCTGCTTTCGCAAACTGAGGCAGTGTAAGCGGATCAACGGTGGGCAAGCCGAAACTACTAAGAACTTCTGATTCCGCATCGTAAACTGAGTAGACCTCAGGCTCACCTCTGACTAGTTTTCTGCCAAATATCTTCTGATCAGTGATTCCAAATATTGCCCCCATTTCATTGACTGGCGCATTAACGCTCTCGCCATTCGGGCGATAAAAAACCGTTTCCTGAATATTACGATTAATATCAATAACATTTACCACTCTCATTAAAGAGCTAGTGTTAGAACGAATGAGTTCATCTCCATTATTTGACAATAGAATAGGTGATGCCGAATTTGGAACGTAAACCACGTTTCCGCTACCCTCAATTATTGTTCCAAGCACCGACGTGCTCTTAGGCTCATCAAGATAGACGTAGCCATTTGCTTTTAGCTCTGCTCGAAAAGGCGCAACCTCAAGCAAATGCTCGCCAGCACCCAGAGCCTCTAGCCGCAGTGGCTGAGCATATACGTTAGAAGTAGAAAATATAATTGCTAAAAGAAAGCCAAGTAGTGTAGCAAAGAAGTCACTAAGCGACTGAAACTGAAAAGAAAAGCGGGAATTAAACGCACTTACTGCGCGGTATCGATACAACATCAGAATCTCCTATTATTCTAATAGGAGCCAAGGGAAATTTAGTAGAACATTCACTAAGGACAATTGCAATAGTTGGACGCTTCAGACACTTAACCTCGATTAACAATGCCATTCAAGTCTAGGCCTTACAAGCGTATCTACGAGCTAACAGCATAGGCTTTTTCCCTACACGCGATAAACTTATCAACCTTGCCAGTCGCGGCAAAAACTTGATTCAAAACCATGGGTTTTTTTAGTGTAATGGTTTGCGAGATAAGGAGAGAGCAGTTTAGAGCCATTATTAATCTTGCTGGTCGAGCATCTTTTATCAGCTTACATATAACAATCTACAACACAGGAAAACGCCAACTTTTTAGTTATCGATAAGCATACAATGCTATGATCCAAAAATATTTTCGGGAGCTACTGTCTTATGTATATCACACGTTTTTTCATAATTATTTTTGTTGTCACTCTATTTGCATGCAGTGATAAACCCGCTAGCAATAATAGTCAAACTAGTGGCACAAGCGATACTAAAGACCTAGAAACACCATCTTCGGCTACCGCCACAACTTCAGCACATGAAAAGAAAATCTCTGAGCTAGATTTAAGCCTGCCCGACTCCCTATCCGAGGATATAAAAACGCTGGGGCAACATGCCGACCAAACCATCGCTGATAAAACCAGCGACGATAAAAAGCCAATATTGCCCGACTTATTTGATAAGCAGGAAAAAGAAAAGTCACTCTCGATTAGCGGCAAACCTACACTGAGCATGGGTGAAGACCCCGGTAGTATGCCGGAAGTTACCGGTGGCGAACTCGATGTGAAATTAAAGTTACCTTAACAGTAAAAAAATATCCGCAAAGAAAAGATAAGCGCCACTTACCAAGCAACGAACACCTATCTTCTATCTAATACGCGACAAAAATTTATCAGACAAGCTACTGATTATTATCGATAAAGATTTCTACCAAATCCTTGGTCCAGATATTAACTCCATCGCGGACACTTTGAATAAAAGCTTCAAAGGCAACATGATTAAAACGCAGCGGCGCTTCAGCTGATAAAAAGTCCTCATAAGCTTGCACTGTAGTCAAATCCAAATCTTTATAGGCATAAATAAGAGAAGCCCAAGTTAGCTGCTCTACGTTCGCTCGAATTTGATCTTGAGAACCGGCAATTTGAGATCGTATCATTTCCATATCAACTGCCTGTTCCGGCTTGCCCGCAATAGAGAGTGCAGAGATAACACCAACGGTAGTGTCGATAAATAATTGCATAGAAATCTCTGAGGAACTCATCAAACTATCTAATCGCTGAGCAATGGCTAGACGATCACTATCTTGTATTAACTCGCCAGCCTGCGCCATCATTTCTGCAACCGCTTCAGGCTCACCCGCAGCAACTTCAGCTTCGGTAATCACTTTGCCTTGTTTCGATTCATACCAAGCTAGCAATAGATTCGCTTCATCCTGATTCAGACTCTCTTGAACCGCATCACGAATAGTCGCCTCCATCACGGTAGGAGAAAACGATTTATTGATGCTAGCGGAAATAGCGTCGTACTCCTGCTGTGGTATCGCATTGCTCGCCGCGTGCTGCTGCGTCAAACCTTGCTGTATCTGCGAAGGAAATTGCTCGAGCTGCTTGATAATTCCAGAGAGCGCCAGTATTTTATCGACCGAATCACTAGAAGCCGCAGCGGTTTTAAGCGTTGTTTCAATCGACTTATCTGCAACAGCAAAAGATAAGCTTGAAAAGAACAGCGAAAGAATTGTTATCAATTGAATAAGAGTCAATGGATTGGAGGCTGGTTTCATGATGGATTTCCTTTTCATTATTTTTTGAGAGATTTTCTTAAATTTTCTGGGACGGCCCATAAGCTGTAGATTGGCAGTCACTGTATTTCAATTTCCAAATTGATTCAATGCCGAGAACGAGTAGCGGACATGGAACTGCGACCAAGCGCTTAAACCAGCAGCGATACAAAGCAATAGGCTTATCAATAAAATATCGCCAATTCATTATTTAAAAATAAAGCATTAGGAATCAAATGCTTTGAACTATCATTTTTTATCGTGATATAACGCAGATTAATATCAATGACCTCACCTTTGATCCCTTTAATTGCAATAACATTACCTAGCTCCACCGGCTTGTAAATAACTATCATCACTCCCGCGACCAAATTGGATATGGCATCCTTTAAGGCAAAACCTAATGCAAACCCGGTTAAACCCAATCCAGCAACCAAGGCCGACACATTAAAGCCCATCTCGGCTAGCGCTAATACCGAGCCACAAAATATCAATAAGGCTTTTTGCGAGTTAGACAATAAGCTAAACACCTCCGATGACGAGGTGTCAAAATGACTACTGATTTTCTTTAATATCTGATCGACGATTAAACTGCCGATAAAAAACACGGCGAATATAAAGAGTGCTGAGTAAATGGTGTCAGGCATAGACTGGTATCCCTAAAGGTTTTTATTGCTAGCGGCTAAAATCAACACCGCTATTCAATCAGTGTAATGATATCGCGAGTAGCCTTATTTAATAAATCGGCTAACGTAAATTGTGCAAGATGCTTTAAATACTGCTGCTGCGCATCCCAAAGTATTTTCTTTAACTCACAGCGCTGGTTTAAAACACAGGGCGGCGATTCACAGTTAACCGGCACCAAAGTCTGCTCCATTAACTCAACGACTGATCGCACCGAAATACGCTTGGGCTCCACACCCAGACAAATGCCACCGTTTTTACCCCTATTCGCAGTTAACCAACCAGTATGAGCCAGCTTATTTACTATCTTCATGGTATGGTTTTTGGATATATCTAATGACTCAGTCATCTGCTGAATCGTCGTGCGCTCTTCCTGCATCGCAGCCAGATACATCAGTATCCTAAACGCGTAATCCGTGTGCTTGGTTAATTGCACAACAACTCCCCCATTCAATCTTACTTATTCACTTATCGTCAGCCTGAAAGATTATACCTTGCCTTAATAAAAGATATATGTAAAATACCTCTTTATAAGATGCATTTCAAATGCATCTTATAAAGACAACCTGCATGGAGACAATAATGTTAAGCAAAACGACGATCGACACCGTTAAATCCACCGTACCTTTATTAACTGAACACGGCGAGGCTATTACCCGCTGCTTTTACAACAAGCTATTTACCGCTCACCCCGAACTCAAAAATGTATTTAATATGGTCAACCAGCAGCGCGGAGAACAGCCCCGCGCCTTAGCGGATGCGGTTATAGCCTATGCGGCCAATATCGATAATTTGGAGGTGCTACTACCTGCGGTTAGCCGCATCGCCAATAAGCATGTCAGCCTTGGCATTAAACCTGAGCAATATCCGTTGGTCGGTAGT
>CAJQQO010000078.1 GCA_905480475.1 uncultured Pseudomonadales bacterium
GGGGAGCTCTTCAAATAAACCCGATGCTTTTGCTAGCTTCCAAATAGTGTAAGGTGCTTGCCCGCCTTCGGCAGGGTTGGGGAATATATCGTGTATCGCAAGTATGCCGCCGCTAGCAACATGCGCGGCCCACGCTTGATAATCTGCCATTGCCGCTTCCATACTATGACCGCCGTCAATAAATACCATACCTAACGGTGTGGCCCAGCGGCGAGCCGCTAAGCTAGAGGTCGCAACAATTGGCACCACGGTATTTTCCAAATCGGCTGAACGAATAACTTTACGAAATTCTTTAAAGGTATCCATCATACTGATTTGTTCGTCGTAGAGATCATTGTCGTGGTATTCCTCACCCAACTGATGTTCTTCCGAGCCGCGATGATGATCGATAGCATAAACAATATTATTGGTTTTTTTGCAGGCAGCGCCCAGATAGACCGTTGATTTACCGCAATAACTACCGACCTCAAGACATGGGCCTATAGCTGCGCTTTCAACAGCTGCTTCAAATAAAGCCTGACCTTCGTCGTCGGCCAAAAAGCCTTTTACCTTGTCGATATCGATAGGAAGATTTTGCGATTTAAATGACATAATAATTGCGAGCCTGATTTTATCGTTATTGCGAACAATAAATAATATTGAGAATAAGTGTTTGGCGTTTTTCTGTTAGGAAAAACCGTTGGGCACAATAGCGAGAATGGGCGAAAAAGGCAACGGCCAGAGCGGTCTGATAGGGTGGCAAAACTGGCTCCAAGTATGATCGCAGTTTAATAGTATCGCTCAACGCCTAGCCTTATAATGCAGCAGCGTTTAGATAACACTTTTTTATTAACAAATAATATTCTCAGAGGTCAGGCCATGAATGCCGATACGGCGCAGCCACAATCGATTGCACAGTTAGTACTTGATCAGCAAGCGAATGATGCCACTGCAATTCTGTTTGAAGATCAATCCATCAGTTATAAACAGTACGTCGCTGCCTGCGGTCAGTTTGCCAATTTATTATTGGAGCGAGCTGGCGATGGGCCACTACATATTGGCGTGCTGTTAGATAACGTGCCCGATTATTTAACGGTGCTTGGTGGCGCGGCTTTGGTTGGCGCGGCAGTCGTGGGCTTAAATCCTACTCGCCGTGGTGCAGAGCTTGAGCGGGATATTCGTCATAGTGATTGTCAATTTTTGATAACCGAAGATCGTCATCTTAGCGAGCTTGAAGGTTTGGATATCGGTGTTGAACAATTGCGGCAATTTAATATTGATCAAGCACATTGGCAAGAGACTTTAACGGCACAAAAAGATAAGCCGATACCGGTGTTACAGATTAACCCTGCCGATCCGTATTTATTGATTTTTACTTCCGGTACGACTGGCAACCCTAAAGCGGCACTTTGCTCGCAAGCGCGATTAGCTGGTATCGCCGCGGTATTTCCTGAGATGAATGGTATTAGCGATCAAGATATTGCCTATTTGGCGATGCCCTTATTTCATTCTAATTCATTAATGGCTAACTGGTCGCCGATGTTGGCAGTGGGTGCGACTATTGCATTGCGACGTAAATTTTCGGCGTCGGGATTTTTGCCTGATGTTCGCCGTTATGGCTGCACCTATATGAATTATGTGGGTAAACCGTTGACTTATATTTTGGCAACGCCTGAGCAAGCCGATGATACTGACAATACTATGGTGCTAGCGTTTGGTAATGAAGCGGTGGTGCACGATATCCAACGTTTTGAAAAACGCTTTGCCTGTGCGGTTAGAGATAATTATGGTTCCACCGAAGGTGGGATTAATATTATGCGCACGCCTGAAACGCCGAAAGATGCTTTAGGTATTGGTCAG
The DNA here is from genome assembly GCA_905480475.1 of uncultured Pseudomonadales bacterium. Taxonomy (GTDB): domain Bacteria; phylum Pseudomonadota; class Gammaproteobacteria; order Pseudomonadales; family UBA7434; genus UBA7434. The sequence continues at coordinate 1,840 of CAJQQO010000078.1, forward strand.
CCGGGTACAGTGGTGCTTAATCAGGAAACTCAACAGCCTTGTGCCGTCGCTGAATTTGATCAGCACGGTCGATTAAGTAATGCCGATCAAGCGGTCGGTGAAATTGCCAATATTCAATCGGCGCAATTGTTTGAGGGTTATTGGCGTAACGAAGATGCTAACTCCGAGCGAACACAGGGCGGAATATTTTGGAGCGGCGATCTTGGTTATATTGATAAGCAAGGTTTTTTATATTTTGGTGGACGCAACTACGATTGGCTTCGTGTCGATGGCGAGAACTTTGCTGCAGCGCCGATTGAAAATATTCTTACCCGACATTCCGGTATTGGTATTTCTGCTGTGTACGCGGTTCCAAACTCCGATGGCGGCGACGATGTGATGGCAACACTCTTACTTTCACCCGGTGCAGAATTTACCAGCTTGGATATGCAGGCATTTTTAAGTAGTCAGTCCGATCTGGGTACCAAATCGGTGCCAAAATATTTTCGAGTGACCCAAGCGATGCCAACCACGGCATCCAATAAAGTGGTTAAAAGACAGCTGCGTGCCGAAGCATGGGAGTGTGCCGATCCGGTTTGGATTCGTCAGAAAGATGGCAGCTACCAGTTGCTTGATGACGCAGAGCGACAAACAATTCGCGCGCTATTTGAAAGCCGGGGCAGAGCGGCACTGCTAGATTTTTAGCGCTTTATCGGGTCTACCTTGGTGTTTTATTAGCGGTGCTCTTAATACGCCTTATATCCTATTTATCCCAAATTGTTTAAATACCGAACTGGCTCCTAGAAAACGATTAAAAATTAACCTTTAATCGTTTTCTAGTTCAGTGCTGCCCATTAGAAATGGCTCAGAAGTCCTTGAAATTAAGCGATTAGTTCAGTGAATTAGTCAGAGCCGTCTATGCTGAATTAGTGTGGTTTTTTTAATTTAGCGGGTAGTTAGCTGATATGAGCTTTCAATTTGTTATACGGATTTTGTCGGGATTGCTTGTGGGTAAATCATTAGTTTCAAGACAATTGAGTTTTGTGGCGCGGCTGATTATTTTTAGGCGGCGTTTAACCCGCTTGCTGCTGCTGGCGCTATTTAGCTATGCGCATTTGGCTATCGCAGCGCCCCTGCAAATATCTTTTGAGGTTAACGGTTATTCGCTATTAGCCGAGCTAAAAGAAAACACTCAGTTACTTGAAAAAATTTCTAACGAAATTCCCGATACCAGCCAAAAACATTTTAAAGGTCAGTTAGTCGGCCATCCCGAGAGTTCGATTCGTGTATCTACACTTGCCGGACACTGGCGCGGCATTTTGGTTTTAGATGGCCAGCTTTATAAAATTGATTCTTTTCAAAATCCAATGGCCGCTAGCGCTTCAGGGATACAAACGCATTTAGCCGATATCAATTCAGCCGAGCAAATGTTATGTGCATCGGCTTCTATTGATGATGATCAAAATATTCTAATGGCGAATACCCATAGCTCGCTAAATAGTATGCAGAGTTTATTAAGCGATATTTCGGTTAATAGTATTGATACTGTTTCAGCTCAGTCAGTTACGATATCGACAGGCTTTGCGCCCACCGCTTCGGCAAGCATTAATGATGTATGCGCCAATCCAATTAACGGCGTTTGTCTATTGCCGGAAATTGAATTTGCCTATGATATTAGCTATCAAAACTTGCCCGGTAGTGAAACATCTTTGCAGCGAGCGATGCGTGAAATTAATGAGCTGGAATTGTTTTTTGAATCCGGTTTTGGATTTCAATTTAGTCGTTTAAGTTTAACGATGTTAAACAGCAGTCAAGATAGTTTAATTGGTTCTTCGGATAATCCAAATACCCTACTCAATCGATTGAGGATTTTACGCGGTACCAATCAATTACCCTATGTGCAAAATTCGCGTTCTATATTTCATTTAGTCACCGGTAGAAATTTCCCAACCATTCCGGGTCCTGATGGCGGTAATGTTATTGGTATCGCCTATCTCGATCAGGTTTGTCAGAGCTTTGGTTTAAACACTGGCTTAACCGATGCGGGTGATACATCCTTGGTCAGTTTAGTGATGGCGCATGAGATCGGCCACAATATGGGTGCGAGACATGACGAGGCGGGCGTCAACGGTTGCCCAGAGAACCAAAACGTGATGTCGCCAAGTCTTGGCTTTTTTGCTTCGGGCTTTACGTCGTTTTCGTCTTGCTCAATTGCATCGATCAGTCAAAGTGTTGCCGATGAGTTGTCGACCGCCTGTTTTGATTTCCCTATTGATATTGGTTTAAGCGCCGATCCGAATAACCCACTTAGCCCGGACACTGTGGATCCATTTGATTTGCTGTACACGGTAAATGTTGAAGATGGTTATATTGCTGTTAACTCGGTTACGATTAATGGCTCGGTGGTTAATCCTACGGAAGGGCGCTTTATCAATGTAAGCGTGGATGGTGGCAGCTGTTCAACTTTGCCAGGCAGTTATTCCTGCACGGTTAATAATCCTGCCAGTAGCTTTCAGCTAACGGCTACTTCTACCGTGAACGAAGACGCGGATGCTTTTTCTGTTCAACATACGGTGGGTACCACAACTGCTAGTGTCAGTGATGTTATCCCACTAAACAATACCGTGAATCTCACACTTAACTCTTTTGGTGTTGGCTCGGGTGAGCCGGCGCCGGGAACCAATACCGGTTCTGGTGGCGGTGCGATAAATAATACTGATGTGAATCCGGAGCCCTCGGGAGGCGGCGGTGGAGGTGCTTTAAATCCGTTTGGGATAGTGCTGATGATGCTCGTGGCTGTTGTTCGTAATGTAGCTCGTCAGTTCCGTAAGTAAAATTCTAAACTACCGCATTGCGTAATTTTCTTTGCGCTACATTAACGCTCTTGTGCCTGTTCAGATTTATCTTCAGCTTTATTTTCAACCAGTCGGCTCATTAACAATCCAACTTCAAATAATAACCATGCCGGAATCGCTAATAAGGATTGCGAAACGATATCGGGTGGGGTTAATAACATACCAAATACAAAACACATCACGACGATATAGGGGCGTTTTTCTGCCAATGTTTGTCGTGTAGTTACGCCAGCGCGAATTAATATAAATGTTGCGATCGGTATTTCAAAAGCCAAGCCAAAGGCAAAAAATAATTTAAGAATAAATGATAAGTAGCTGCTGATATCAGGGGTAACCGCTATGCCTGTGGGCGCAATACTGGTAAAAAATCCAAATACGATTGGAAAGACTACGTAATAAGAAAACGCAATACCTAAGTAAAACAACAATACACTGCTAACAAATAATGGAATAGCTAATTTTTTTTCATTGCTATAAAGGCCTGGCGCAATAAACGACCATAGCTGAAACAGCACATAAGGCACGGCGATAAAAAACGACAGAATAAGTGTTAGTTTAAACGGCGCGAAAAACGGTGAGGCAACATCGGTTGCTATCATCGTTGAGCCTTCGGGTAATAAATTTTGAATGGGTAGTGCAACAAAGCTATAGATATCGTTAGAAAAATACACCAGCGATAAAAAGACTAACAAAGTTGCGCCAATGCTTCTTAATAGGCGCGTGCGCAGCTCTAGCAAATGCGCAACCAGTGGTTGCTCATTATCAGCACTTGTCGCATCTGCGGATGCGCTTTGTTGTTGGGATGATTGTTCTGACATGGCAGGTTCTTGCTCGCTAATCTTGCTGCGTTTTTAGCGGTTGCTGTATATCGTTAACCAGGTTATTGGCTGAGTCATCGATATCGTTTAGCGTGCTATCAAGCTCTTTGGCGGTTTGTTGTAATTGTTCTATTGGCTCACCTAGTTGGTGGAGAATATTTTCATTGTGAATTTGTTGGCGAATCTCGTCAGCATTAAACTCTTTTTCGATATCGCTTTTAATATCATTAAAGCTGCGTTTGATTTTGCCAATCCAAATTGCAAGGCTACGCACGGCCGAAGGTAATCTTTCCGGTCCCAAGACAATCAGTGCAATAACACTGATTAATAGGATTTCCTGAATACCTATATCCATAATTTTATTTGTCGGACGAGCTAGTGCTTTTGCTATCGGCGTTTGCATCGACTTTGGAGGCAGTATTCTCTCCTAGCTCTTTAGTCTCGTCGTTTTTTTCTTCTTCAGCCATGGAGTTTTTAAAACCCTTAATGGCACCGCCCAAATCGCTGCCTAAATTTTTAAGCCGTTTGGTACCAAAAATCATAACGACGATTGCGAGTATGATCAGTAATTGCCAAATGCTTATGCCGCCTAAGCCCATGATAGTTCTCCAATACTGTTAGCGTTGCTGTTGACTTAATAGAAATGCTTTTACGCACCGGTTTTAGCGTGCGGCCTTCTCATCTAAACCTGAGACGCCAAAACGTCGTCCCAGTTCTTCTAATACTTCATCGGCGCTGCTATCCAAATGCGATAGCATGACCAGGCTGTGAAACCATAAATCGGCGGTTTCACTGATAAGCGCAGCTTTTTCTGCGCTGCTGTTCTTGTTGAGGTTCGCGCTAAGGTTTTTATCAGCGCTGCTACTTTGCTGATATTCTTTAGCTGCAATAATAGTTTCCGTGGCCTCTTCACCGATTTTCTCAAGAATTTTATTTAAACCCTTGGCATGCAATTGGGCAACATAAGACGAATCCGCGTCGGCCTGTTTGCGTTGTTCCAGTATCTCGGTGAGTTGTTTAAGTATATCGCTCATTACAGTGCCTGCCCGGCGGAATTGAATTTAATAAATCTCTTTAGGATCTTTGAGAGCTGGTTCTACGCTGACCCAGCCATCTTGCTCGGAATACTGTTTGTACATGCAGCTTTCGCGCCCAGTATGGCAGGCAATACCGCCAATTTGCTCAACCATTAACAAAAGTGTATCTGCGTCACAGTCTAGCCGGATATCAATAATTTTTTGGATATGACCCGAGGATTCGCCTTTGTGCCAAAGTCGTTGTTTTGAACGTGACCAATACACCGCCTCACCTTTTTCAAAGCTGGCTGCGAGCGCGTCACGATTCATCCATGCCATCATCAAAACTCGTTTGTTATTAGCATCTTGAGCAATTGCTGGCACTAAGCCTTGGCTATTCCACTTAATGGCTTCAAACATATCGGTGCTGGGATTACTGTCTTTTTCAGTCATAAAAAAATGGCTTCAGAAAAGTCGATTTAAACAAGGCTGGTATCGCTAGACTATCCATAGCAGACGGACTTAGTTTAACGCCAAATGGCCATTAACCGATAGTGTAACAATCGCCACAGAAAGCGACAGCAAAATCGAAATTGTGGCAATTACGATGATTGCGGTATTAATCTTACCTTGGCTGCGCATAGCGCCCTCTATTCGGTCAAGTTGCGCTTGCTTTTGGGGTGTAGACAGTTGGCCGCCGGCCGTCTGATTGTGTAGCTGCTTTAAAATCAGGTTAGGCAATGCTGGCAAGGCTTCCAGCAAAGCGGGCGATTGATTTTTTAGTTCACTCAGCATGCGCTGCGGCGAATAACGCTTAGCCATCCATTGCTCTAAAAATGGATGCGCGGTTTGCCATAAATCCAGTTCCGGGTAGAGCTGACGTCCTAGTCCCTCAATATTTAATAAGGTTTTTTGCAGTAAGACTAGCGAAGGTTGGACTTCCATACCAAAGCGTCTGGCGGCTTGGAATAAATAAATTAGCAGTGTGCCAAAGGATATTTCGGCTAAGGGTTTTTCAAATACAGGTTCGCAAGCGCTGCGAATCACGCCTTCAAACGCGTGTAAGTTGGTGCCCTCGGGTACCCAGCCAGATTCAACATGTAAGCGCGCCATCAAACCGTAGTCGCGATTAAATACCGCTAATAAATTTCGCGCTAAATAATAGCGATCAAAATCTGATAAGGAACCCATAATCGCACAGTCGATGCCGATATATTTGGGTGCAGCCGGATCGCTGGCATCAACAAAAATATTGCCGGGATGCATATCGGCATGAAAAAAGTTGTGCTCAAATACTTGAGTAAAAAATATCTCAACACCGCGTTCGGCAAGTACTTTAAGGTCAGTATTTTTTGCTTTTAAAGTGTCGATATCTGAAACGGGTATGCCAAAGATGCGTTCCATCACTAATACATTTTCGCTGCTTAAATCCCAGATGACGGCTGGAATAAATAATAAGCTACGCAATTCATCAGCTTGTTCAAAATTTCTTTTAAGTAAGGAGCAGTTGGCGGCTTCGCGTTTTAAATCTAGCTCGTCAAAAATGGTATGTTCGTAGTCAGTAACCACTTCAACGGGTCGCAGGCGTCGGCCGTCCATTGAAAAACGCTCTAGCAATCGCGCTAGTAAAAATAATAATTGCACATCGCGGGTGATGATTTTTTCGATGCCGGGGCGAATTACTTTGACCACAACTTGCTGGCCGTTATGCAAAGTGGCGGCATGGACTTGCGCAACCGAGGCCGATGCCAGCGGTTCGGTATTAAATTCGGCAAAGGCTTGCGCAACGCTTTGGTCTAATGCGGTTTCAATAATATTTACTGAGGTTTCACTATCAAATGCGGGTACTTGATCTTGTAGCAGGGCAAGTTCATCGGCGATATCGGGGGGGAGTAAGTCGCGACGGGTAGACAGCAGTTGGCCAAATTTAACAAATACCGGGCCCAGTTCTTGTAAGGCGGTTCTTAGTCGTGCGCCGCGTTCCATATCGTTGTCAGGCAGCCATGAAAGCGCCTTAAGCGCTATTCGTAGCGGTAGCTTAAGCGATACGCCGCTGGGAATAAAACTGTTTAGCCGATAGCGTATGGCCACGCGCAAGATAACTAATAAGCGAAAAAGCTGGCGCATTAAGGTTAATTGTCCTGAGGTTTTGCGGTGCTGTTGCTTGGATTTGAATGCGTTTGACGATTAGCTGCGGCGCGCTTGATCTGCGCATCGATTCTATCGAGCTGCATTTCTAGAGTCCGTAGCTGAGAATAAAAATTTTCGCATTCAATACGTGTGGGCAGTAGTCTTGCCTCTTCATGCAAAAAATCATCAACGGTTCGATGCAGTGTTTTGCGTGCCTGTTTACCAAAGCTTACCGCGCTGTCTGCCGCTTTGCCTGCAAAGTGGGCGGGAACATCACCAATAAATCTTGCGATATAAGCTTGCCAGTCGAGTTGAATATCTTCAGCAATAGTTTTGAGTTCCATAAACAGATTGCTGTCGCCCTGAATGCTAAGCTTGCCATTGATTAGCGCCGAGGCCATATCATCAGCGGTTAATAGCGCTAGCCATTCTTTCGCTGGACCATTAATACCAGCATCGACTGTTTGCTCGCAGTGTTGAAGAATTTCGATTTTTTCATCGATACGAATATAAAAATCGATTTGTGGTTTAGTGCAAACAATATGAATGATACGGCCGCCATAGTCAGCCAATTTTGCCTGCGTGGTTTTATCCAGTGAAAGGCTTGCATTGATGGCGTTTTCTAATGCCGCGCAGCTGGCAGCGATAATGGTCGGATCAATCATGATTACATCGATGCCTAAAGCTTAATGCCTTTATGTACGGCAACAATACCGCCAGTCATATTGTGATACTCGCAGTTGGCAAAACCGGCATCTTCTAGCATGGCTTTTAAGGTTTCTTGATCGGGGTGCATGCGGATCGATTCAGCCAGATAGCGATAGCTATCTTCATCTTGCGTAACCAGCTTGCCAATTTTAGGCAGGATCTTAAATGAGTAGGTGTCATAGATTTGTGACAACAAGGGATTAGTGGGTTTTGAAAATTCCAATACCAGCAGTCGACCGCCGGGTTTGAGAACGCGGTTCATGGCCCGCAGCGCCAAATTTTTATCGGTGACATTGCGCAGCCCAAAACCAATCGTGATGCAGTCAAAATAATTATCGGGAAAAGGCAGGTATTGTGCATCGCCTTGGACATAGTGGATATTACCGCAATTGCCGTCGTCGGTTTGTCTATCGCGACCAGTACTTAACATGGCGGCGTTAATGTCGGAAAGAATAACCTCGCCCTCAGGGCCAACCAATTGGCTAAACTTTGCAGCTAAATCGCCAGTACCACCCGCCAAGTCGAGGACTTTATGGCCGGCGCGAACGGCGGATATCTCAATGGTAAAGCGTTTCCAAAGACGATGAATGCCAGCGGACATTAAGTCGTTCATCACATCGTAGCGATTAGCAACCGAGGTAAATACTTCGCCAACTAAGCTGGCTTTTTCTTCGGTGGCGACTTCACGATAACCAAAATGGGTGGTTTGCTGTGAGTTTTGCTGCGATGTCTGCTGACTGGAGCGTTCGCCAGAATCTTTGTTTGCATTAGCGGCTGCAGGGCGACTGTCTGTCATGGATGCCTCGGATTGGCTGAAATTGGGATCAAAGCTGCGATATCGCGGGGATTGCACAGCATTGAGAGTACATAAACTGAAAGTACATAGAATATGCGCGCTATTGTACCTCTCTGCCGAGGTTCGCAACAGCGCTACATAGTGTGGATATTGCTAGCGAGGACGGCGGCTGAAACACAATTTAGCAGCGCTTTTTTTGACTCATATTGCTGGTATTCTTTAGCGACGCCAAAGCGATGCTAAAAGCAGGAATATCGGCTCGATTCGCTGCTAAAAATTCCACATTATTGTGGCAGTGGTTTGGGGGCGTCGCCGCATACGCTATAGTGCGCCTCGATATCTTAAAATAAAGAGCGGTAACAATAATGTCTGATAGTTCTTCCATCATTAAAGACTCAAGCAAAATGACGCTGGCGCAAATCGAGTCGTTTTTACAAGGTGCGACAATTCCTTTGCGTCTAGCCAGTGCCGGATCTGATGGCGTGCCACTGGTCTCATCACTTTGGTACCTATATAAGCAGGATGCTTTTTACTGCGCCACGCATAAATCCTCGCTATTAGCCAAGCGATTACTGGCTAATCCTGATTGTGGCTTTGAGGTGGCGGCCGATAGCATGCCGTATTGTGGCGTGCGTGGTCAGGGACGTGTTGAAGTGCAGGAAGCGGGCGCCGAACAATTACTAACAAGTTTATTTAGTCGCTACGATATTGATGCCGATACTTATTTGGCAAAGTGGCTGATGAGTCGTAAGGATGATGAGTACGTATTACGTATCGCGCCAAGTTGGTTAACCTCTTGGGATTTTAGCGATCGTATGGCGAAGTAATCTTATTGGCCACGCGATTCTTTTCTCCTTGCGTGGCTCTTGTTTAACAAACTCGGCTTATAACGCTTTTCCTGTGCTGCAAAAAATAACTACTAGACGTTTTGGTGGTTAAAAAATAGTCTACACTAAGTGATAGTGTTATCAAGAAGCGACTTAAAGTGATTAAGAAATTTCGTTATGTCTTTTTAAATCAATGACATACAGATATTTTAATCTGATTTAAGCAACTTTTTATCGAGAAAAGACTTTGTAAAAAAACAGAGGCTTATATCGAAGTAGAAATCGAGTTTAAATAACAAGAGAGCGCTTTTGAATTTTCTTGATCGATGGGTTTTCCCCGAATATAAAACCGACCCGGAGCTTTTGCTGCGAGGCAGGATTATTGTAGGTCTTTCCTATTTTAATATGCTGCTGTGTTTTGCGGCGCAATTCGTCCTTTATATGACGATTACTCGCCATATTGACCAACTCAGCTTAGGCCATTCCATAGTCCTGTTTTTTCTGCTGTTCTACACAGGCTTGTTATTTTCTTTTCGCCAATTTGGCTCATTTTTTTGGACCGGTAATACACTTTGTCTCGCCAGTTATATGGGAACGATGCTGGCGGTTTATATTGGCGGCACTTACCCCGCGCCCTTAGGCATGGTTGTTGTACTGGTCCCGGTATTGGCGTTTTTAGTGCCGGGTCAAAAATCCGGTTTATTTTGGACGGCGATGGTAGTGTTGTCTGAAATTGCATTTGCGTATTTTGCTGACTCGCCTTATTGGGGTGCCCAAGCCGCGATTATGTTAGAGCAGGCAATAGTGCCCGGTACCTTGTTGGTCACGACCATGACGGTAGGCATTATCGCCGGTGCGTTTTATATTATCGATAAGCTTAATCTAGACTTGCGCCAAGAATTATTTGTCGAGCGTCGATTGTTGGAATATACCGCCGCGCATGATGGTCTAACCGGTTTATATAATCGCCGCGCTTTTGATACGATCTTTAAAGATTTGACCAGTCGTTCGGCTAGTGAACCTTTTGCTTTGTTGTATCTGGATTTAAATGCTTTTAAACCGATTAACGACAATCTTGGTCATGAAACCGGTGACCAATTTTTGCAGGCTTTTAGTGATCGTTTATTGCGAGCAACGCGTGATAATGATGTGGTAGCGAGAATGGGTGGCGATGAGTTTGCGATTATTATCAAACATGTTTCGCAAACGCATCAGGTTGAGCGAGTATTACAACAGGTATTACTAGAAACGCAAAAGCCACTGAAGTTATCCGGCAGCCCATTGCAGATGGAAAGCAGTATTGGCGTGGCCTTTTGGCCTATGCATGGTTCCAGCCCCAAAGAGTTATTTAAAAAGGCCGATCAAGCGATGTATGAAAGCAAGCGCTGTGGCTCGCCCTATAAGTTTTGCCCCATAACAATGCTATAAATAACTTTTAATAGCGATTTGAAATTCGCTGTTTATTGTTTTGCCGGATCAAACAAACTAACCACTTCGACTTCTGGGTCACGATTCTTACCTTGATCTATTAAGCGATCAAGATAGTCCTGCCAGTAAGCGTCTTTTTTATCACAGAGTTCTTTTAAATAATCCCAGCTATAAATGCCGGAATTGTGTTCGTCGTCAAAAATAATTTGTAGCGCATAGTTTCCGACCACAGAGATAGAACTGATGCCGACGTGTTTTTTACCTTCTTGTAGTACAGCTTGGTCGGGATGATGGCCGCGCACTTCTGCCGACGGTGAATAAACCCTTAGGTATTCAGCATCCAGTCGAAAGTTAGATTGATCGGCGTAGGCTAACTCCAGCTGTTTGGATTTTTTATGCAGTTCTACAAGTTCCGGAATCAATTTTTATCCTTTTTATCTCTATATTTAAAGCTTATATTGCTATTGCTTTAAATTAACAGTTATATCAGTTTATAAAATAAAACGACTAAGGTCCTCATCGGCGGCTAGCGCCTCAAGATTGTCGTCAACATAGGTTTTATCGATCGTTAGCGATTGACCATCAAGATCGCAGGCATCAAAAGAGGCTTGTTCGAGTAGCCGTTCAAGAATGGTATGTAAACGTCTAGCGCCAATGTTTTCGGTTTTTTCGTTAACCTGCCAAGCGGTTTCGGCAATGCGATTAATGCCTTCTTCGCTAAAGTTAATCGTTAGTCCTTCAGTGGCTAATAAGGCTTGATACTGCTCGGTTAATGACGCGTCAGGCTCGGTCAGTATTCTTTCAAAGTCATTAGTTGTCAGCGCTTCAAGTTCAACTCGAATCGGTAATCGACCTTGCAATTCGGGTATTAGATCGGAGGGGCGTGATAAGTGAAATGCGCCCGAGGCAATAAATAGAATATGATCGGTTTTGATCATGCCGTGTTTGGTGCTAACCGTGCTGCCTTCGATTAATGGCAGTAAATCGCGCTGCACACCTTCGCGCGATACATCGCCGCCGCCGGCTTCTTGACGTTTGGCCACTTTATCGATTTCGTCGATAAATACAATACCAGTTTGCTCGGCGGCTTGGATAGCTTCGCTTTTTAATTCATCTTCGTTAATCAGTTTGCCGGCTTCTTCGTCGCGGAGGAATTTTAAGGCCTCTTTAACCGGCAGTTTCTTACTGGTTTTTTTGCCTTTGGAAAAATTTGAAAACATACCTTGCAGTTGATTGGTCATGTCTTCCATACCCGGTGGCGCCATAATTTCTACGCCCATCGGTGAGGCATTTAGCTCGATCTCAATTTCTTTATCGTCCAAGTCGCCTTCGCGGAGTTTTTTTCTAAATAGTTGCCGGGTAGTCGTTTGTTTGTCTTGATCATCAGCATCGCGAGCGGGTGGCAGCAGGGCGTCGAGAATACGTTCTTCAGCGGCTTCGCTGGCCCGAAACTCGACTTTTTTCATGGCGGTTTCACGATGGTTTTTAATTGCTACATCGGCTAAATCACGAATAATAGATTCGACATCACGACCGACATAACCCACCTCAGTAAATTTGGTTGCTTCGACTTTAATAAACGGCGCATTGGCCAGTTTAGCGAGACGGCGTGCAATTTCTGTTTTACCGACACCGGTTGGGCCAATCATCAAAATATTTTTGGGTGTGATTTCGGCGCGCAAGGTTTCGTCTAACTGCATTCGACGCCAGCGGTTTCGCAGTGCAATCGCGACAGCACGCTTTGCCGAACTTTGGCCAATAATATGTTTGTCGAGTTCGTGGACAATTTCTCTTGGGGTCATAGACATGGTGCTGATAAGTCCTATTAATCAATTCTGCTGAGTAGGGTGGTCATTTTCTTGTGAAGCTTTAGTCGCTCGGTTTATCGGTGTCTAATATTTCAATTGTGTGGTTATGATTGGTGTAGATACAAATATCGCCAGCTATGCCTAAACCTTTTCTTACAATATCTTCGGCGCCTAATTCGGTGTTGTCGAGCAGTGCTCGCGCTGCGCTTTGCGCAAATGGTCCGCCTGAGCCGATGGCGATAAGACTATCTTCCGGTTCAATCACATCACCGTTACCGGTAATCACCAAGGAGCTTTCAGTATCGGCAACAGCTAACAAGGCTTCTAATCGACGCAACGATCGGTCGGTTCGCCAGTCTTTGGCTAACTCAACAGCGGCGCGGGTAAGATGACCTTGATATTTTTCCAGTTGGGCTTCAAAGCGTTCGAATAGGGCGAATGCGTCAGCAGTGCCGCCAGCAAATCCGGCTAATACTTTGCCGTGGTATAGGCGGCGCACTTTGCGGGCATTGCCTTTCATAACGGTATTTCCCATCGATACTTGACCGTCGCCGCCGATAACTACCTTATTGCCGCGGCGAACTGAAAGAATCGTTGTGCCTCTATATTGTTCCATGGTGTTGTTCCGCCGTGTGCTAGTTTATTCAGGGTTAAGATCTAGGGTCTAACGGGGGGCTTAGCTGTTTGTCGTTAAGCTAAGTCTTCCTGCTGGCTTAAGAGCCAATATCATCAGGCCGCAAACACCTATATGCTATCGAATTTGAGTTTTTCAATGAGTTTGCAGCTATTTATCTTGCAAGTGCTTGAATTTGCGATGAGCGGCTCATATTGGTCAAAAGATAAGTTCGCCCTTATTTGGGGCTGCGTCGCATGACCATGGCTTCAATGCCGTTGGAGATAATAGTATTGCGAACCGCCGCCATCTCTCGGCGCGATTTGAAAGGGCCTAATCGAACCCGGTACCAAAGATTACCCGAGCTATTTACCACGCTGCTGACGTTAGGATCTAGCGCTAGCAGCTTTAATTCCACCAGCCGCCTTTCGGCTTGCTCTGCCGTTTTAAATGAGCCAGCTTGAATTAAGTAAAAATAATCCTTCTCAAACTCTCGTTGGCTTTCGTAGCCTGTGTTTTCTGGAATCAGTACTTCAAAATCTTTCAGTTTACTGTAAAAGGTATATTCTTCAGCTTCGCTTTCTTGTACCGGAATGGCTGTGCTTTTATCAGTGTTTTGATTGTCCGCAGTATTGGCGGTGGCGGGTGAGTGATTGGTGCTGGTATTTTCCAAGCTGATTTTGTTGAGCGCAAATAGACCTAGCATAAACAACACGGTCACCACCGCGGTAACCAATAAGCGCATTTGCGATACGGTCGTTTTGCTGGTTTTACGACCACTGCTGTTTTTGCTACTTGCACGTGGTTTGCGTCGCGCGCTGGCGCCACGTTTATTGCTGGCAATGTTATGGCCTAACAGGTTTTTCATGGGGTTAATAAGTTGCTCATTGTTGGAAAGACCATCACATGCTTTCGGGCGCGCTGACGCCAAGCAGCGACAAACCATTTTCAATAACTTGTCGCGCCGCTTCTGCCAAGGTCAGTCGCGCATTTCTTATTTTGCTATCTTCGACTAAAAATTGCAGTGATTTATCTTGGTTGCCACTGGCATACCAGCCATGTAGGGCGGCGGATACATCTCTTAAATAAGCGGCAACATTATGTGGCGCAAAATCACGGGCGCTAAAGGCGACACATTCAGGAAACGCCGAGATACTTTTTAGTAACGCGAGTTCAGTGTCGGTTTTTAATAGATTTAAGTTATCTAAACCTTCTTGACGATCCCAGCTTAAGGATTTTTCATTGGCTTGACGCATAACACTACAAACCCGCGCATGGGCGTATTGAATATAAAATACCGGGTTGTCATTGCTTTTTTGTAGCGCTAAATCAATATCAAAAGTCAGTTGCGAATCGGCGCGACGGGCGACTAAAAAGTAACGGGTCGCATCACAGCCGACTTGGTCGATTAAGTCGCGCAAGGTGACATAGCTGCCAGCGCGTTTGGATATTTTTACTTCGGCACCGTCGCGCATCACAGTAACCATTTGATGCAATACGTAGTCGGGCCAGCCTTGGGGGATGCCGGCGTTTAAGGCTTGTAACCCCGCTCTAACCCGAGTGATGGTGCTGTGATGGTCGGCGCCTTGTTCGTTAACGACAGTGTTAAAACCGCGCTGCCATTTTTCATGATGGTAGGCGACATCGGGAACAAAGTAAGTGTAATCACCATCGGACTTGCGCATCACCCGATCTTTATCATCACCAAATTCGGTGGTTTTTAACCACAGCGCATTATCTTTTTCGTAGGTAAAGCCATTGTCAATTAATGTGTTGACTGTGGCTTCAACCTTGCCTTCGGTGTAAAGCGAAGATTCAAGCGAGAAAACATCAAAGTTAACGCGAAAGGCGTTAAGGTCAAGATCTTGTTCATTGCGTAAATAAGCGACCGCGTAGTCACGAATAGCACCGTCGTTTTCTGCATCGGCAATTGCCGCTACACCGTTAATGTCTTTGCCGCTCATATAGTCATTGGCTAAGTCGGCAATATATTCGCCGCGATAACCGTCTTCGGGCCAGCCGGCATCATCGGGCCTTAGGCCTTGAGCGCGTAGCTTAACGGAAAGTGTTAGATTATTGATTTGAGCGCCGGCGTCATTGTAATAAAACTCGCGGGTAACATCCCAGCCGCTGGCGTCGAGCAATCGGCAAATGCTATCGCCAACTGCCGCGCCACGGCCATGACCTACATGCAGTGGGCCAGTTGGATTGGCGGAAACAAATTCAACTTGTACGGTTTTAGCTTTGCCATTGGCATCAACGCCACTGGCATTTTGACCAAAGCGTTCAGCTTGTTCGAGTACTTGCTTAACTATATCGGTTTGCGCTGACTGGGCTAAAAACATATTGATAAAGCCGGGACCTGCGATATCGCAGCTTTGAATCACAGTATTGTTTGCCGACGTTTGCTGAATGTTGTCGCAGATTAGCGTTGCCAAATCACGCGGATTCATGCCTACCTTTTTTGCTAACACCAAGGCGATATTGCAGGCTAAATCACCATGACTGGCATCGCGCGTACGCTCAATTTTTATTGGGGGTAATTCGATAGCCGGAATTTTTTCTGCAGTAATTAATGCATCAATGGCTTGGCTAACAATTTGTTGGACTGCGTCTTTCATTCAGCGTTGGATCTCGGTCATGCTATGGCTTATGGCTGTGAACAGCCGATAAAAAGGCCGGCTATTATCGCTAGTCAATGGATTGTGTACAAGAGACGACGGCGTTTAGATAACATCTTGCGGGTCGATATCAATACTCCAGCGCAAGCCCGAAGGTCGTTTGCTACGCTCCAGCTCTGGAATCAGTTGGTTTATAAGTCCGTGCAAGGCTTTGCGCTGCTCGGACTTAATCATTAATTGAGCGCGATGTCTTCCGGCGCGTTTTTCCATCACCGCCGCCATTGGGCCAATTAACTGGCATTGGCCATTGGTGGCAATCAGGCTGGCCGCGTAGGTTTTGGCCGCGACATTTAAAAATTGCATTGCTTGTTCCGGTTTTTGACTATCGGCGCGGATTAAAGCGAGGTGCGAGTAGGGCGGCAAGCTGCGCAGCGACCGTTCGCTTAATAAACTCTCGATAAGGCCTTGATAGCCATCAGTTTGCCAGATTTGTAGCAGCGGATGTTCTGGCAGATGGGTTTGAATAAGTACTTTGCCCGCCTTGCTTTCACGACCGGCGCGTCCCGCGACTTGGGTTAATAGCTGGACGGTTTTTTCCGGGCCACGAAAATCCGGGTTGTAGAGGCCTTGATCGATATCGAGCACGATGACTAAATCCAATGCGGGAAAATGATGACCTTTCGCTAACATTTGCGTGCCGACCAATATCGCTGGTTCGCCGCGGTTAATGATTTCTATTTGCTCACCCATGGCTTGTTTGCCCTGAGTGGTATCGCGATCAATTCTAATCACCGGATACTGCGGGAATAAGGCTTGCAGCGCATCACTGCTTCTTTGCGTGCCTTGGCCAACATTCATTAGCTTGCTGGATTGGCAGCGCGTACAGCGAGTGGGTGCTTGGCAGCGATAGTCGCAATGGTGACAGCGCAGCTCCGGCGCTCGACCATGCATCGACTTGTGTAAGGTCAATCGCGCATCGCAATGATCGCACTGGCCGTACCAACCGCAATCGTGGCACATTAGTAGTGGCGCAAAGCCGCGTCGATTAACAAATACCATGGCTTGCTGGCCATTGCGCAGCGTATCCGAGATCGCCGCAATCGCGTTATCGCTAAGGCCTTCGTGCAATTGCTGGCGTCGAATATCGAGTAGTTCTACCTCTGGAGGTGAGGCGTTGCCAGCTCGTTGCTGTAAAATCGCGTGCAGGTATTTGTTTGTTTGGGCGTTATATAGCGTTTCTAAAGATGGGGTTGCGGAGCCTAAAATCGTCGGAATATTTTTAGCGCGAGCACGAATAATCGCAATATCGCGCGCTGAATAACGCAATCCATCTTGTTGTTTGTAAGAGCCGTCATGTTCTTCATCAATAATAATTAGCCCTGCATTAGCCATCGGAGTAAATACCGCCGAGCGGGTGCCAATAACTATGCGCGCAAAGCCTTCTTTGGCAGCGGTCCATGCCGCTAGTCTTTCTTTATCATTTAAGCCTGAGTGAAATACTGCAATAGGGACATCAAAGCGACTCACAAAGCGATTGATAGTTTGCGGCGTAAGGCCGATCTCGGGAACCAATACCAGCGCTTGTTGCTTGGCGAGTAATACTTTTTCAATCGAGCGCAAATAGACTTCGGTTTTGCCGCTGCCGGTTATCCCTTCAAGCAAAATGGTTTCGAAGCTATTTAAGTGTTGCTCGATTAGCTGGCAGGCGGAGACTTGTTCATCATTGAGTAATAGCGGGGCATCGATCTGTAGTTCAAGCGTATCGTTTTGAGAATCAACAGCGGCAGTTTTGCCAGTACCGTATAAAAGACTCTGACAATTTTTTGGATAATGGCTCTCTTCACTTGCCTCGGCTAATTGCTTTTTTTGTAGTTCAAGCGCGGTGGCGCGACTATGGCCAGCTTGGCTTAATAGGGATTCCGGGGTAGCCATATCCGTGTTGTCTAATTCTATTGCGCGCAAGTGGCTTAATAAGGCTTGCTGCTTGGGCGCTCTAGCTAATGCATCTTCCGGCAGGCCAAGTCCCTGATGGCTTATTTGCCAGCAACGCTGGGTATAAGCCGATGTGCTGCCGCCTTTTCTAAGCTGGTTGGGTAGCAGATTGAGCACTGTATCGCCGTATGGATGGTGGTAATACTGGCTCATCCACTCGGCTAGTTCGAGTAGATCGTTATCTAAAATCGCCATTGTGTCGAGCTTGGCGCTAATGGCTTTTAATTTATTTTCGGGAATATCGCTTTTATCACTATGGCCGACCACGATGCCAGTCATATTGCGGCGGCCAAAAGGCACTTGAACCCGACTACCAATAAGATAATCGGCCGCTCCGCTGTTTGATTCGGGCAAATAGTCAAAGTGCTGCCTAAGTGGTGAGGCGATTACCACTTGCACAAAATTAGCGGTGGAGCTCATAAACTTGCCCTAAGCCCGCGAATATTGTCGATTATCATCGTGATCGCAGAGCCTATTGAGGCCTTGGGTTTTGCAAGAATATATATTAAACCATTGTTTTTATTGCATTTATTATCAATTTCTATTGTCTGGCTTGTCTTAATATTTGTCTTGCGAGTTGTCATATGACTGATCTAGCTGCTTTTATATAGCGGTGTTGGGATTAAACGGTGATAGCAGAGTGCGGCGGGTAGTTTACCCTGATGCTTGCTCAGCACGAAGCGCTAGCTTATCAGCAAGAGGCGGCGCGATTGTCGCGTGTCTAATAGCAGACTTGCTTGCTTGGGCTTTTCTGGTAGAATCGCCGCCCTTTTAGAGGATACCGTACTCGTTGCCGCGTATTGGTGAACAAGACGGCGGTATCCCGCTTTGGAGTTATAAAGATCATGAAAGCCGAAATCCATCCTTCATATGATGATGTTAAAGCCACTTGTAGTTGTGGTGCCACTGTAGAGACACGTTCTACCTTGGGTAAAGATTTTCATATTGACGTATGTTCACAATGTCATCCTTTTTATACGGGCAAGCAGAAAACTCTTGATACCGGCGGTCGTGTTGATAAATTCAACAAACGCTTTGGTAATCGCTCTACCAAGAAATAATTCTTTTCGCTTATTTTGTGCGTGACGGCTTAATTCAATATGCCGTTACCGCGCAGCCTAATCTAATGTTTTTCCCAGTCGATATTTGCCCACTAAAGGCAGATGTCAGGTACCTGCGTTGGCAATTTTTCCTTAACGGCATAATTTGCGGTTAAGGAATAGCATCGACCGCTTTTGCTAACGTAAACCATCATATTGCCATACTATGGTCTTTCCTTGTTCGCGTGATCGGATTAACCTTATTTGCTACGGTCGTAAGCTGCGCTAATGCCATTTTCAATGTGCAATTAGAAGAGAAATAATGCATCGGCCGCTGAATTCCATCTGCTGTTCGACATATCAATTACAGCGTTGCTTTACATCTATTTGCCTTATGCGGCGTATAGTTTGTAAATATCGCTGATTGCATTATAAATACGGCCAGATATTTTTGAGGCTATTTGCTAAATGCCTCTCCACTCAAACAATAATTTTTGGTCAACGTAATGACGACTCGATTTTCTAATGAAGCCAATAAGCAAGCCGCACTTGATTATCATGCTAAGCCACGCCCCGGAAAAATTTCTATTGAGCTAACGACTTCTGCGGAGACGCAAAACGATCTTGCCTTAGCTTACAGTCCTGGTGTCGCCGAGCCGGTTAGAGCCATTGCTGAAAACCCTGAAGCGGCTTACGACTATACCATTAAGGGTAATTTGGTTGCGGTTATTAGTAATGGCAGCGCCATTCTCGGTTTGGGTGATTTAGGTGCCTTAGCCAGTAAGCCGGTAATGGAAGGTAAAGCTTTACTATTTAAGCGTTTTGCCAATATTGATTCGATTGATATCGAAGTAGATACCCAAGACCCCGATAGTTTTGTTGAGACAGTACATAATATCCATAAGACTTTTGGCGGCATTAATCTTGAAGATATTAAAGCGCCCGAGTGTTTTGATATTGAATTACGTTTGAAAAAGCTTTGCGATATTCCGGTGTTTCATGATGACCAGCACGGCACTGCGATTGTTACTGCTGCAGGTTTAATCAACGCTTTAGAGTTGCAAGGTAAGACGCTTGAGCAAGCAAAAATCGTTTGTCTTGGCGCAGGTTCTGCGGCTATTGCTGGAATGCGATTATTAATTAGTCTTGGTGCCGCGCGCGATAATATTTTAATGCTGGATCGTAAAGGGGTTATTTACCACGGTCGTGAAGGTGTGAATGAGTACAAAGCCGAGTTTGCTATCAAAACAGATAAGCGAACACTTGAAGATGCTTGCGATGGTGCCGATGTGTTTATTGGTTTGTCGGGTGCTAATTTATTATCGTCTGCAACCTTATTAACGATGGCAAAAAATCCTGTGGTGTTTGCTTGCTCCAACCCTGATCCAGAAATCTCACCAGAAGAAGCGCACGCAACACGTGATGATGTCATTGTTGCAACCGGTCGTTCCGATTTTCCTAATCAGGTCAATAATGTATTGGGTTTTCCCTATATTTTCCGCGGTGCGCTTGATGTGCGTGCTACGGCGATTACTGAGCAGATGAAAGTTGCTGCGGTACATGCCTTAAAAGATTTGGCGCGTGAGCCGGTATTAGCTGAAGTTGCTAAGGCATATCAGTTAGACTCATTGGAATACGGTAAGGAATATATTATTCCTAAACCACTTGATCCACGTTTGCTTACTCATGTTTCGGCGGCGGTTGCGAAAGCAGCGATTGATTCGGGTGTGGCTTTGGCTGGATATCCTGAACACTATCCAAAGTTATAAACAGGCCTAAATTATAACGAGGCTTACATTAAAACAAAGTCCAAGTGACCAGAAAGGCCTAATTCGTTTTTTGGATACTAGACTTAAGCGAATTAAAAAAGCTCTTCGTCAAAGCTCAGCTGATTATTGACTGCGGTATTGGTCGTGGCTTTGTTTTGCTCTGGCGCAAACTCTTCAAGAAACGATTCAAATATATTTTCAATGTCACCCGCAGCGGCTGGTGCTCCGGTTAGGCGATTGACCTTGACCGATACCACACCTTTAGGGCGACTTCGGTTCGCTGTTGGAACGCCGGCCAAGCTCTCGCGCATATAATCAATCCAAATTGGCAGTGCCGCAGAGCCACCAAATTCTCGGGTCCCCAGCAACTTATTATTATCAAAGCCTAACCATGTGGTGGTCACTAGCTCAGGATGATAGCCGGAGAACCACGCATCGGTGGGTCCGTTAGTTGTACCGGTTTTACCCGCTAAGTCGGAGCGGCCTAACACTTTGGCCTTGATGCCAGTGCCTCGGCGAATCACATCTTGTAAAATGCTATCAATAATATAAGCCACTCTAGGGTCTATTAGCTGGCGTGCTGGCAGATCGGTAATTTGTGGCTCTATTAGTAACTCTTCGAGTGACTCCGCTTCTTCAAAGTCTTCATCAAGAGATACGGGTAAACGAGCAGGATTTTGTGCGGCGTTATTATCGGGCTGTTGCTGATCGAATTCGTCGTCGTCAGAATTAAGTGCCAAGGCTTTCGCGCAAGAGGCGCAATCACGAGTAACAGCGTGGACGGTTTTATTATTTCTATCCAGTATTGTGCTAACCAGATAAGGATTAACTTTATAACCACCGTTAGCGAGCGTTGCATAAGCGCTGGCAACTTGTACCGGTGTCATGGCATAACTCCCTAACGCCAGTGATAAGTTGCGTGGCAAGGGGTTGTCGCCGAATTCAAAACGATCTAAATATTCGATGGCATTACCAATACCTAACTCTCTTAATAGTCGAACCGAAACGAGGTTACGCGATAGATAAAGGGCTCTGCGCAGTGTTGTTGGTCCATAAAACTTGCCGCCAGAGTTTTCTGGCCGCCAATCGCTTTCAAGTTGATTGTCGGAAAAAACAATAGGCGCATCGTTAATAACGCTTGCCGCAGTAAAGCCGTTCTCCATCGCCGCCGAATAGATAAACGGTTTGAAGTTGGAGCCGGTCTGCCTATTTGCCTGAGTCGCGCGATTAAATTTACTGGTTTGGAAGTCAAAGCCGCCAACCAAAGCAACGATAGCGCCGTTATCTGGTTGTAGTGAGACGAGACTAGCACTGGCCTCGGGTAGCTGAGTGATAAATACCTTTATTGGATCAGCCGATTCGGCTATCGCAATGTCATCGTTTGCTTCGTCACCGCTAAGAATGTCTTTGCTTGGATTTTTATCTTTATTCGCTTGTTCGGCAGCTAAATCCAAACGGATACGAATAACATCACCAATATTCAGCAGCTCAGCAATATCTTTAATCGCCGATGCGCGACGATTCTCGTTGATATATTTTCTTAGCTGATTGGTTTCCGGGTCCCATATCGCCTTAATGACTCGGCCATTGGCAAGTAACAGATCAAGCTTATTGTTGGGCATGTTATCGCTTACTTTGGTTTTACCAGTTGCATCGGAGGCACTTGACGAACCAATACCGGTAATAACTGCCGGTACTAAATTGTTAACAGTTTTGAATGTGGCGATAAGTGTTGGCCAGTTTTCTTGATTATTTAGGCTAAACCGTGATTCCGGGCCGCGATAACCATGACGTGTATCGTAGTCAATCAAGCCTTTACTCACCGCTTTTTGAGCGCTGAGTTGTTTGGCACTATCGATGGTAGTAATTACTTTATAACCATCCGTATAGGCTGCGCGACCAAATTTTTCGATTGCAATCGCTCTAGCCATTTCTGCGGCATAGCTGGCGTTGAGTGCGAGTTTGGGGCCGTGATAAAACGCGCTTACCTCTGCTGCCTGTGCGTTATCAAGATCTTCCTGGCTGATATAACCGAGTTTAAACATTCGGCCTAAAATCCAATCTCGGCGGGATTTGGCGCGCTGAGGGTTATTGATGGGATTATATGCCGATGGGGCTTTAGGTAGGCCGGCAATCATTGCCAATTGGGGTAATGATAGCTCTTGGATGTTTTTGCCGTAATACACACCCGCGGCAGCCTGAATACCGTAGGCGCGTTTGCCCAGATAAATTTTGTTTACGTAAAGTTCTAGGATTTCGTTTTTACTTAGTGTCCTTTCAATTTGCAGGGCAAGAAAAATTTCATTGAATTTACGGACAAAGGTTTTTTCGCTGCTAAGAAAAAAGTTACGCGCAACCTGCATGGTAATGGTGCTACCACCACTTCGAATTTCACCACTGGTAAATAATTGACCGGCTGCTCTAAGTAAACCAGCAATATCAATTCCTTGATGCTGTAAAAATCTGTCGTCTTCGGCCGATAGTATGGCATTGATAAATGGTTCGGGCACATCGGCCATTTTTATTGGTGTTCGGAGTTTTTCACCAAATTCGCCAATCAGATCGCCGTTTTGTGAATAGATTCGCAACGGAACTTGTAGTTTTGCCTCACGAAGCACATCGACTGATGGAAGCTTTGGGCTAAGGTATAAGAAGGTTGCGCAAATTATGAGTACGGCAGAGAGTCCACCGAGCAACATAATGGCGATTAAACTTTTGATTAATGTGTGATGACGCTGCATTTTTGATCAATTTATGTGAGGTTGCGCAAATGTCGCGCAAGCATAGCGAAAAGGTGTGATGGAAAATAGGTAATATTCTATAACGTTCGGGATATAGACTAAGCTTATGCCTATAATTTTATTCTCGGCATTTATTCATAGTCGAGCAAAGTCATTGTTTGTACTAGACTTTGACCGAATGTGATTAAAGATAGTTTCAGTTGCTACCCAGCAAGTAGGGTAACAAATCTTAAAAGCGAAATGGGAACGATATTGACGTGTTAGGTCTTTCAAAAAACAAACAAGCTACGGTGCTAGGTTTGGACATAAGTTCGACGTCCGCCAAGCTTCTTGAGTTGAGTCAATCGGGTGGTCGCTTTCGAGTTGAGGCATATGCGGTTGCATCATTGCCGCCAAATGCGGTTGTCGAAAAAAATATCAATGATCCTGAAGGTGTAGCCGACGCTCTGCGGCAGGTTATTTATCAATCTAAAACCAAGCAGAAGAATGCAGCGGTTGCGGTTGCGGGTTCAGCGGTTATTACCAAAATGATTTCCATGGACGCAGATTTAAATGACGATGCCATGGAAGCACAAATTATGGCGGAAGCGGATCAGTATATTCCCTACCCACTTGATGAGGTCGCAATCGACTTTGAGGTGCAGGGAATATCCGAAGACGATCCGAATGTTTGCGATGTATTACTCGCAGCCTGCCGAAAAGAAAATGTCGATTTACGGGTTGATGCGCTAGAGCTTGCCGATCTTGAGGCTAAAGTGGTTGATGTTGAAGCTTACGATATGGAGCGAGCTTTTGACCAGATTGCCGAGTCTATCGGTTGCAATCAGGGCGAGACGGTAGCGATAGTTGATATCGGCGCGACCATGACCACATTAAGTGTACTTACCGACGGTAAAACAGTTTATACCCGCGAACAGTTATTTGGTGGCAAGCAGCTAACCGAAGAAATTCAGCGTCGTTACGGTATGTCAGAAGAGGAAGCTGGTCTTGCTAAAAAGCAAGGTGGTTTGCCGGATGACTATGAAGCGGAGGTTTTAGCACCGTTTCAGGATGCTGTTTTGCAACAAGTGATGCGCTCGTTGCAGTTCTTTTTCTCTTCAAGTCAATTCGATACCGTTGACCATATAGTATTAGCTGGCGGCGTTGCGGCAATGCCGGGCTTAGCCGGTTTGGTTGAAGAGAAATTGGGCACCCCAGCATCGGTTGCCAATCCATTTACCGATATGACCATTTCATCAAAGGTTGACGCGGCGGCGCTGGGAAATGATGCGCCGTCCTTAATGATTGCCTGCGGCTTGGCTATGAGGAGTTTTGATTAATGGCCAGGATTAATTTATTACCTTGGCGTGAGGCACGCAGGGAACAACTTAAACAGGAATTTATCGCTAATCTTGGTGTGGTTGTTATCGGTGCAGGCATGCTGATTGCGCTAGCTTACTTTGTGCTTACCTCGTCAATTGATGGGCAAAACGCCAGAAACAACTACATGCAATTAAGCATCGACTCGTTAAATGAAGAAGTGCAAGAGATTGCTGCATTGAAATCACGCCGCGAGCAGTTGATTGACCGCATGAATATTATTCAGGGTTTGCAGGGTAACCGACCGGTTATCGTCAGAATCTTTGATCAATTTGTAAGAACTTTACCTGACGGTGTTTATTACCAGCGTTTGCAGCGTGCGAATCAAAACCTGGAAATTGATGGTACTGCCGAGTCCAATAACCGAGTATCCAATCTTATGCGACGTCTTGATGCTTCGGATTGGTTTGCCGGTCCAAATTTAACAGCGGTGGTTGCTAATCCGGCATTCGGTGAGCAAGCCAATAACTTTAGTTTGGCGGTTGCTTTAGCAACACCGTCCAGTGGCGAGGAGGAGCAATAATTATGTCAATTGCAGATACCCTTAGTGGCTGGCGGAATTCCGTATCGGAAGTAGAGCTTGATCAAATTGATTGGGAGAACCCCGGTTCATGGCCGTCGGTTGTTAAAGCTTTTATATTAACTATCGCCTTTCTTGTTTGTTTGGGGCTGGGATACAACTTTGTCACCAAAGCACAGTTAGCGGATTTAAATACTGCTCAACTAAAAGAGACCTCGCTTAAAAAAGAGTTTGAGCAAAAGGCCTTTGATGCAGCTAACCTTGATGCTTTACGTAAGCAAATGGATGAAATGCAACAGATCTTTGGTGCATTGGTCAGCCAGTTGCCATCAGATACTGAAGTGCCCGGCTTGCTTGAAGACATTACCGCAACCGGTGTTGATAACGGTTTAGAATTTCAAAGTATTGAATTGCAGCCTGAGCTAGCGCAAGAGTTTTATATTGAGCTACCGATCGACATTAATGTTACCGGTTCTTACCATGACCTTGGTGCATTTGTTAGCGGTATCTCCAGCTTGCCGCGAATAGTGACGCTGCACGATTTTGAGATATTACCGATTGATGATCGTCCTGGAGTTATGGCAATGAAAATTCTCGCCAAGACTTACCGGTACAAGGACGAGGACGCAGAATGATATTTTCCATATTAGTTTCCATGACAGATACTATGAAAAAAATACGTCTAACATCTTTGCTTAGTTTGCCACTAGTGCTTTTAGTGGGTTGCTCTTCTGGTGAGCATGGCGATTTGGATGACTATATGGCACAGGTGCGGGCTAAGCCGGCCGGTGTTATTGAGCCAATTCCTATTTTTAAAACGTATCAGGTATTTCGTTACAACGCGGCGTCTATGCGTTCGCCATTTGAAGTGCCGATTAAAATTCGTGAAATTGCTCACTTGTCTATGTCTAGCGATGTTAAGCCAGACGTTAAACGGGCAAAAGAATTATTAGAGTCGTTCAATCTAGAAGCTATTTCAATGGTGGGTACGCTGGAGCAAGGCGGTACTGTTTGGGCTTTGGTTGATGATGGTAGTGGCTCTGTGCATCAAGTATTACGCGGCAATTATTTAGGGAAAAATCATGGCCAAATTGTTGAGATACAACACGATTCAGTTTCTGTTTTAGAAATTATTTCCAACGGACCAGATTCATGGATTGAGCGGCCTAGAACGTTAACACTTAAGGAAGAAAGCTGATGCTGTTCAAAAAAATATTGATTAAGGCGAGTGCAATGACGAACCACCCTAAACTAAACTTTTTTTCCGGCCTAGCTTCTGTGCAAATGCTTTCGCGCATGTTTAAGCTAGCCTCTACCGGTGTTATCGCCAGTATGTTGGCAAGCTTCGCGTTGGCCGCCGAACTTCAGGATATTAGCTTTAGTTCTATTCCGGGCGGTAAATTTCAGATCCGCATGGACTTTGACCAAACGCCTCCTGAGCCAGCCGCATACAATATCGAGCGCCCAGCCAGGATCGCTTTGGATCTGCCAGGTGTGAGTAGTGCTCTGGAGCAAAAGAAATTTGCGTTGTCATACGGTAATGCGCAAAGCGTTGTTGTATTAGAGACGCAAGATCGAACTCGGGTTGTTATCAATCTGGTTGAACTTTCTCCTTATATCACCAAGGTTGAAGGTAATTCACTGCTGATTGAGGTCGGTAATAGTGAAGTGGTTGACCCTTATAAAGCAGCAGATCCTGCCATTGGTCAAGACGTTGCGGTTAATGATTCTAAAGCGGGCATTACGCATATTGATTTTCAACGCGGTGAAGCCGGTGAAGGTAATGTTGTTATTGAATTATCGGATGATCAAGTTGATGTCGATGTTCGATTTGAAGGCCAAAAAATTCTGATTGAGTTTTCTGATGCTTCGGTTCCCGGTCAATTGCAGCGTCGCTATGATGTTACCGATTTTGCAACACCGGTAACGGATTTTGAAGTGAGTCAGACAGGCGCTGATACCAGCATTACTATTGCCCCTTCTGGTGAATACGATTATCTCGCTTACCAAACTGATAACGTTTATGTATTAAGCGTACGTCCGTTAACTAATCAGGAAATTGAAGAGCAGAAACGTGCCTTTGCTTTTGTTGGCGAAAAATTGTCGCTGAACTTTCAGGATATTAAAGTTAGATCAGTGCTGCAGTTAATCGCTGACTTTACCGAATTAAACTTGGTAACCAGTGATTCGGTAGGCGGCAGTATTACTTTGCGCTTGCAAGATGTTCCTTGGGATCAGGCTCTCGAGTTGATTTTGAAAACCAAAGGTTTGGATAAGCGTCAGGTAGGTAATGTATTAATGGTTGCTCCGGCTGCAGAAATTGCTGAACGCGAGCGTCAGGAAATTGAAACCCAAAAGCAGCTGCAAGAGCTAGCGCCACTGCAAACCGAATTTATTCGAATCCGTTATGCCAGCGCGCGAGAGTTGTTCAAACTGTTTGATGCCGAAAGTGATGAGAACGGTGAGGCTGATTCAGGAGCAGGCGCAACCGGTAGTATTTTGTCACCACGTGGCCGGGTGGTTGTTGATGAGCGTACTAACGCATTATTGATCACCGATACCGCTGAAAAGATCGAAGAGTTTCGCCGCTTAATCGCCAATATCGACGTACCATTACGACAAGTATTAGTTGAGGCTAGAATCGTAGTCGCCACTGATAACTTTGATCAACAAATTGGTGTGCAATGGGGTGGTGGTGCAGCTGAGCAAGGTAACGGTAGTCGCTTTGGTGTAACCGGTAGTCTCGACTCCCTGTTAAATGAAGTCGGTGCCGACGACGATGAGCTAACTTCTGTATTTGATTTTGTTAATGGCAATGGATCATTACAATTCCCCGATGCAAATGTTGTTGATTTGGGGATCAGTGACACGGTTGGTCAGGCGCAGTCCTTAGCGATTGGCTACCTCAGCGATAATTTTGCATTGAACGCCGAACTGAGTGCGATTGCTGCCGAAGGTCGTGGTGAAGTTGTATCGCAGCCTAAGGTTATTACCGGTGATAAACAGGAAGCGGAAATCAAAACGGGTGAAGAAATTCCCTATGTTGAATCTTCATCAAGTGGTCGTTCAACGATCAAGTTCCGCGAAGCGGTACTAAGCTTGAAAGTGACGCCAAGCATCACGCCAGATAATCGACTGATTTTGGACTTGGTTATCAAGCAAGATTCTCGAAGCGAAGACTTTGTATTCGGTGAGAATAACTCGCAGGTACCCATCATATTGAAAAATGAAATTCGTACTCAAGCCTTGGTTGACAATGGCAAAACTATTGTCTTAGGTGGTGTGTTCAGAGAGAGTGAACTGGAACAGGAAACCAAGGTGCCACTGTTGGGTGATATTCCAATATTGGGTCGCCTGTTTAAACGAACAATCGTTGGTAGTGAGAAAAACGAACTATTAATTTTCATTACGCCTCGAATCTTGACTGATAGAGTGCTCGATTAATCGACTCTGATATCCATGCCAGTGCCAACGCCGATTCATTAAAGTAGTTTATGGATAAGGCTTGGCACTTTCGATCACGCAGCTGTACATGATTAGATTAAAGTAGGCAGGCAGTTTGAAAGCGGCAGGGTTTAAAAAAACACTATTAAGGATGGCTGGCTTCCAATAATGATATTGTATGAGCACGGTTAAAAAGATATTCCTAGTGGGCCCAATGGGTGCCGGGAAAACAACTATCGGTCGCCATCTGGCGACCGAGTTGTCTCTGCCGTTTATTGATACCGACCACGAAATAGAAGAGCGCTGCGGCGCCGATATCCCTTGGATATTCGATGTTGAAGGTGAAGCAGGCTTTCGCGCTCGCGAACATAAAGTATTAAACGATGTATGCCAAAACCAACCGGCTGTGATAGCCACTGGTGGTGGTATCGTAATGCTGGAAGACAATCGTACGCTGCTCAAAGAGCATGGCGTGACGGTTTATCTTCATGCAACCGTTAACCAGCAACTTAACCGCACCGGAAAAGACCGTTCTCGCCCTCTGCTTAATCAAGGTGACCCAGAAACGATTCTGGCGGATTTAATGGCAATTAGAGAGCCTCTATATCGTGAGGTTGCGCATATTGTTTTTCCTACCGATAATCGAAACCCTCGCTCAACCGCCGCTGAGATTGCCAAGCAGGTTCAAGCTCAGTTTGCCTTGGAAAGCTAAACGTTTTGCAGTATTAATGGCTGTCCTTTCCTAAGTTTATCTTTATCGTCTGATTCTTGGCCATCTAAGGCCTTAAACCTATGGGCTGTCTGTATTGTCAGCAGTATTAATGCCCGCTTCCGTAGAATCGGCCTTAGGGTGATTTGTGGTAAAGTCTGTCTCATTATTCTTATGACCGGACTATGCGGGCGCAATACATACAATCACACAGAATCTCCCGCAGTCCGCCCGCACGATAAAAAGATTTATCTATGGCAACAGATATTATTAAGCTCACGGTTGATTTGGCTGAGCGCAGTTATCCTATTTTGATTGGCTCTGGCCTATTGCAGGATAAAGCCCTGCTGCAGCAATACTTGGGTAATCGGCAGCTCCTGCTAGTCTCTAACGAAACTATTGCCCCGCTTTACATCGATACTATTAAGTCGGCTATCGGTGGGCAGCGGCAAGATCAGGTCATCGTGCCTGACGGCGAGCAATACAAGCACATGGCGACCATCGAATCCATTATTGATGGCTTAATGGCCAGTCGGCATAACCGTACGACCACCTTGGTCGCACTAGGTGGTGGCGTAGTTGGCGATATGACTGGTTTTGCGGCGGCTTGTTATCAGCGAGGGGTTCGCTTTGTGCAAATACCTACCACGCTGTTGGCGCAGGTAGATTCGTCGGTCGGTGGCAAAACGGGGGTGAATCATCCGCTAGGCAAAAATATGATTGGCGCCTTTCATCAGCCTGCCGTGGTATTGATTGACACTGATACCTTGGCCACGCTTCCGCAGCGAGAGTTTCAGGCCGGGCTTGCCGAGGTGATCAAATATGGTTTAATTTGCGATGCAGAATTCTTTGTTTGGCTTGAGCAAAACATAAACCGCTTGATGGAACGTGATGAAGAGGCTTTGCAGTACGCTATTGCCCGTTCCTGTGAAAACAAAGCCAAAGTGGTTGCCGCCGATGAACGAGAGGGTGGCATACGCGCGATACTTAATCTTGGTCATACTTTTGGTCATGCCATAGAGACGGCAACGCAATACAAAACGTGGCTGCACGGTGAAGCGGTTGGCTTTGGTATGATTATGGCGCTGGATTTATCGCAGCGTCTGGATTTGATTACTGCTGAGGATGTTAGCCGCGGTGAAAACCTTATACGCGCCGCTGGTTTACCGACTAGTCCGCCAGCTGGCTTGCCCGATATTGATGCCATGATTGAGCTAATGGGTATGGATAAAAAAGTGATTGATGGTCAGCTGCGTTTGGTTTTACTGCGGGCAATTGGTGATGCCTTTGTCAGCTCGGAATTTGCTATCGATCAATTAAAGCAGACGCTACGTGATTGTCTTAATCGCAGCGCATAAATAACTATTTTTTTATGTCTAATACTCGCTATCAATCGACCACTGCTCAAACACATGAAACTAATGCTGCGCTCGCTGCTGTTCGTGGCAGGGTGGGTAATGAGCGCAGTATCAAAAGCCGCGAGCAATTTAGCCAATACCTTGCTAACTATCGTTTCGAACGTGACCCCTTTGCTGACGTCGGCACCAGTGGGCTGTTTTTTTCTGGTGGTGGACGGAGGCAAGCGGTTGAATCACTACAGCACTATTTGCGTTATGGCACAGCGCCAGTATTTTTAACTGGGCATATTGGCTCGGGAAAAAGTACCGTGCTTAAAGCTTTTATCAGTGAACTTGAGAGCGACGTTGATTTATCCAATGTCCAAGCAGTATTGATGATGACGCCCGGGCAATTTTTTGCGGCGGTTGCCGAGGGTTTTGCTATTAACCAAACGGCTCGTGGGGCGATGGACTTAGCTTCAATTAGCCAGCATCTGCTCGATTTTATTGCTGGCAATGCAGCCAATGAGCGTCAGTCGCTAATCTGTATCGATAATGTTCAGGATTTAACAACGGAAGTTATCAGCGCTATTTTTGATTTATTAGCTGCCTCGCGTGGCGAATTACAAATATTGTTTGCCGGTGAAAAGCAGGCGGCAAGTTTGTTGGAAGTAGCGGCCGAAAGAGTGGGTATGCTATTAAATCAAATTGAGTTACCCGTCTTTGATCAACAAACCGTACATGATTACGTTCGCTATCGACTCGATTCGGTGGGATATAGCGGCGAATATCCGCTGTCAGAAATGCAACTGCAAGCATTAAGTTATCGCAGTCAAGGCAGTCTTAGCCAATTGCATCATGTCGCCAGAAGCATGTTAGTCGCTGGGATGGACAGTGCTAAACCTGAACGTTCACCTTTTCCACTGCCCCATTTGTTGGCGCTAATATTTTTATCGATCATTATTACAGTCAGTTGGCGTCACGAAGATAATGTCCAGCCAGCAGGCGAGCCAGAGCCTATTGTGCTTGAGGGTTTGGTCAATCGAGGCGTTGATAGCGGCAGCACCGGCATTAGCTTGGTGGAAGGTGATGCCGATACGGCCGCGCTTGTTAATGACGATTCAGCTACTGGTGATAACCCCGACTCAGCAGCAAAAACTCGCGCGGAGATAAAAGCTGCGCTAAATAGTTTGGCGCAAAACCCGTCTAGCGATGCCGCAGCGGTTAATACTTTGGATCCTGTTAATGCTAAAGAGTCCTTGGCGGATATGCCTGCAACGGTAGTATTGGCTGGCAGTCAACAAGATGTTGCTGTTGTTAATGGGTCTGCAAATACGTCTGTTGATAATCATGCTGCTATTGATCAAGCTAGCGGGGCACAAGCTACGGCGTCTTCAGAAAACTCAGCATCCAGCTCGCAGTCGGTAATCAAGGTTGAGTCCGCGCATAAGCGGCTGATGGCATGGTCTGAACTGGGTTATGCATTGCAAATCTTTGGTACGCACAATGCTAAGCGCGCTAAGCAACTGGTTGATGAGTACTTCGGCAGCGCCGATTTACTATTCTACGAGACACGGCACAATGGCAAGCCATGGTTTGTGGTGGTTAATGGTCCCTATAGCGGTCGGCAGGCGGCTAGGTTGAGTATTGAGCAATTACCCGAAAGCCTGCAGCGCTTAAGACCTTGGCCGCGTAATATAGCCAGTATTCAAGCTGATATCAGACGCTATGGCGCGGCAATCGCAGCCGATCAATAGCTAGCCAAACGCTCCAATTTTGAGTATCTTTAGCTCGCCAGCATAAGTTTTGCTTGGCGATTCCAAACGCTGACGCCTTATTTTTCAAATCCCCTACCAGCGATCGAAGGCGTGGGTTTAAATGTGCATTTGTTCACAAACCCGCTTATGTGTAAAATGCACCTCCCATTTTGGCCAGCCCGCCTTTTTTATGGCCGCGATGATGGGGTAAGTTGTTGTTAATTATAATTTTTTTGTCTTCTCCTGGAAGCGTTATATGAGAATGGGTTTATACCGTCCCGAAGAGTTTCGGGACAACTGTGGCTTTGGCTTAATCGCTCACTTAAAAGGCGATGCTAGTCATCGTCTGCTCGCAACCGCGATTGAGTCTTTGACCTGTATGACTCATCGAGGCGGAATTGCGCCAGATGGAAAGACCGGTGATGGCTGTGGATTATTGTTCTCCAAGCCTGACGAATTTTTGCGTGCTGTCGCTAAAGAAGACGCGGGCATTAGCTTGCCTGACGATTATGCCGTGGCGATGATTTTTTTAAGCGCCGATGAAACCCTTGCCGCTGAGCAACAGCAAACCGTAGAGTCCGTGCTTAAAACCAATGGATTGCAGTCGCTAGCTTGGCGATTGGTGCCAACCGATAGTTCGGTATTAGGCGAAATCGCATTGGGCAATATGCCATCCATATATCAGCTATTTATTGGCTTGGATAATAAAGGCAATGAGCCTTCAGTTAATAATGATGCCGAATTATTTATTGCTCGACGGCTGATTGAAAAAGCACTCGACGGCTCGCCGGGTTTCTACATCTGTAGTTTATCAGCGCAGGTAATTTCTTATAAAGGTTTGATGATGCCGGTGGATTTAACCGGCTTTTATCCCGATCTAGCCGATCCGCGTTTAACCGCGTCTATTTGCGTTTTTCATCAGCGCTTTTCTACCAATACTTTACCTCAGTGGCCACTTGCCCAGCCGTTCCGCATGCTTGCACATAACGGTGAGATTAATACGATTGTTGGCAATCGCAATTGGTCTGATGCTAGACGGACTAAATTTTTATCGCCGACTTTGGGTGATATCGATACGATTTCACCATTGGTAAACCGCAGCGGTTCTGATTCCTCTAGCCTCGATAATATGCTTGAAGTGCTTACTGTTGGTGGTGTTGATCTCTACCGTGCAGCGCGGATGTTAGTGCCACCGGCTTGGCAAAATGTTGAAACAATGGATGCCGATTTACGCGCTTTCTACGAATATAACTCCATGCATATGGAGCCGTGGGATGGGCCGGCAGGTTTGGTTTTAACTGATGGCCGACAAGCGGTCTGTATGCTTGATCGCAATGGTTTGCGACCAGCGCGTTACGTTATAACTAAAGATGATTTTATTACCTTAGCTTCGGAAATTGGTACTTACAATTACAAGCCCGAAGATGTGGTGGTTAAAGGCCGTGTCGGCCCCGGGCAAATGTTGGCGGTCGATACCGTTGCCGGCGAACTTTTGCATACGGCAGATATTGATGCCAAATTAAAACAGGGTAAGCCTTACAAAAAATGGCTGCAAGACCACGCTATTCGTATAGAAGGCGATTTAGGCCAGTCGGCATTATTGGCGCAAGGTCCGGCAGATATTGATCGCGAAAGTTTGCGCGTCAGTATGAAAATGTTTCAGGTTAGTTTTGAAGAGCGTGATCAGATTCTCCGACCACTCGCTGAGTCGGGTCAGGAAGCTACCGGGTCAATGGGTGATGACACCCCTATGGCGGTATTGTCCAAGCGCAATCGTTCGCTTTACGATTATTTTCGCCAGCAGTTTGCGCAGGTAACCAATCCGCCCATCGATCCACTCCGTGAATCGATCGTGATGTCGCTGGAGACCTGCATTGGTTCCGAGCGAAGCGTTTTTGATGAAACTCCTGAACATGCGCGCAGAATTATTCTCGCGTCACCGGTGTTATCACCGGGTAAATTCCGTGGTATCTGTGATGATCAGTATCGTGATGAGGCGATAGGTAAAGATATTGCCGCTCACTTTCCTGTCCACCGAATCGATTTAAATTACGATCCTGCGGAGTTGGATTTAAAAGCGGCAGTGTTAGCGATTTGTGACGATGCTGAAGCCGCAGTGCGATCCGGTAGTGTCATTCTGGTATTGGATGATAGCCAAATTGCTAAAGGCCATTTACCCGTCCATGCCTTAATGGCAACGGGCGCGGTGCACCATCGATTAGTCCAGCGAGGTTTGCGTTGTGATGCCAATATCGTTGTACAAACGGGTACGACTCGCGATCCACACCATGTCGCCAGCCTTATTGGTTTTGGTGCGACGGCGGTTTATCCCTATCTTGCGTATCAAGTGATTGAAGACTTGATCGAGACGGGTGAACTATTGGGCGATCCCAAAGTTTTGTTTACCAATTTCCGTAAAGGCATCAATAAGGGATTGTTAAAAATCTTATCCAAGATGGGTATCTCTACGGTTGCGTCTTATCGTGGCGCGCAGTTATTTGAAGCAGTGGGTGTTGCTGAAGAAGTAGTGGATTTATGTTTTTGCGGTGTGCCCAGTCGAATTAAAGGTTCAGACTTTGCTGATTTTCAACATGATCAGCAGTCGGTTGCGGTCGAAGCTTGGCAGGTCCGTAAGCCAATTGACCAAGGCGGTATTCTTAAGTTTGTCCATGGTGGCGAATACCATGCGTTCAATCCGGATGTGGTGCAAACGCTGCAAAGTGCGGTACAAACGGGCGACTATAGTCGCTACAAAGAGTATTCCGACTTAGTTGATAGCCGTCCAACCGCGACGCTACGTGATTTATTAGCACTGAAAAAAGACAATCAATCGATTGCGATTGAGCAAGTCGAACCGATTGAAGAAATATTACAACGCTTTGATTCAGCGGGTATGTCCTTGGGTGCATTATCGCCAGAGGCACATGAAGCACTAGCAACTGCTATGAACCGAATGGGTGGTCGTTCAAATTCTGGTGAGGGTGGCGAAGATCCTGCGCGTTACGGTACTGAGCGAGTCTCCAAAATTAAGCAGGTTGCATCGGGACGCTTTGGTGTGACCCCCGCGTATTTGGTGAACGCCGAAGTATTGCAAATCAAAGTCGCACAAGGTGCCAAGCCCGGTGAGGGTGGCCAGTTGCCTGGTGGTAAAGTTAATGAATTAATTGCCCGCTTACGATATTCCGTGCCCGGCGTAACATTAATATCACCGCCGCCGCATCACGATATTTATTCGATTGAAGATTTAGCCCAGCTTATTTTTGATCTTAAGCAGGTGAATCCCAAAGCCTTGGTTTCGGTTAAGTTAGTTTCCGAACCGGGTGTAGGAACCGTTGCCGCCGGTGTTGCAAAAGCCTACGCCGATTTAATTACGATTTCTGGTTACGACGGTGGTACCGCTGCCAGTCCGCTAACGTCTATACGTTATGCCGGTTCTCCTTGGGAGCTAGGTTTATCCGAGACGCATCAAGCACTGCGTATTAACCAGTTAAGAGGTAAGGTTCGGGTACAAACCGACGGTGGATTAAAAACCGGATTGGATGTGATAAAAGCTGCCATTCTAGGCGCCGAAAGTTTTGGCTTTGGTACCGCGCCTATGGTCGCATTAGGCTGTAAGTATTTGCGTATTTGTCATCTTAATAATTGTGCGACAGGTGTTGCGACTCAAAATGATCAGCTACGCGATGAGCACTTTATCGGTACGGTAGAGATGGCAACCAACTTCTTCCGCTTTGTTGCCGAAGAAACTCGCGAGTGGTTGGCTGAATTAGGCATAGCAAAAATAAGTGACTTGGTTGGTCGAACCGAATTGCTGGAATTATTGCCAGGTAATACGGATAAGCAGCAAAAGTTGGATTTAAGTCCAATGCTGTACAACGACGCGATTCCCGATGATGCGCCGCAAACGTGTCAGATAGCTTCGAACAAACCTTTTGATCTTGGTACCTTAGCC
Organism: uncultured Pseudomonadales bacterium; assembly: GCA_905480475.1. GTDB lineage: Bacteria > Pseudomonadota > Gammaproteobacteria > Pseudomonadales > UBA7434 > UBA7434. The sequence continues at coordinate 38,059 of CAJQQO010000078.1, forward strand.
GAGAAAATGGTAGCGAATGCAATTGAAGCCATCGAGACAAAAAGTGGTGGCGTGTTTGAATACGATGTTACTAACTGTGATCGTTCCATCGGTGCACGTTTGTCTGGCGAAATTGCCAGGCGATATGGTAACGATGGTATGGCTGATTCGCCCTTGCAATTAAAGCTTAAAGGAACGGTTGGTCAGAGCTTTGGTGTTTGGAACGCTGGCGGTCTTAATATGCATTTAACCGGTGATGCGAATGACTATGTAGGTAAAGGTATGGCCGGGGGCGAATTAATTCTCGTACCGCCACCAAATAGTGTCTTTAAAACTAATCGTACGCCGATTATGGGTAATACCTGTTTATATGGCGCGACTGGTGGAAAATTGCTGGCAGCGGGTACAGCAGGTGAAAGGTTTGCAGTTAGAAATTCGGGTGTGCATGCGGTAGTTGAAGGTGCCGGTGATCACTGTTGTGAATATATGACTGGCGGTATTGTTACCCTATTAGGTGATACGGGTTATAACTTTGGTGCAGGTATGACTGGCGGCTTAGCTTATGTGTTAGATGAGGATCGACATTTTGTTGATCGTTATAATCATGAGTTGGTAGAGATTTGCCGCATTAACACCGAGAGTTTTGAGCCTTATCGCCGGCACTTGCGAGGAATTATTCGAGAATTTGCCGACGCGACCCAAAGTGAATGGGGTATGCACTTGGCGACAAACTTCGATGATTATCTGCGTTTGTTCTGGTTAGTTAAGCCTAAGGCCGCTAATCTGGATGTATTATTGGACAGTGTGCGTTCGCGTGCAGCCTAAATGAGATATTAAATAAATATCAAAGCTTGACTAAAAAGTTAAGGCTGTAAAAGTTTTTGATCGCGTGCACATTGCCCGCTTTGGATAAAGAGTATGAGTGATAGATTAAATAACGATTTTCAGTTTGTGCAGGTTGGCCGTGCCGACCCAGCAAAAAAACCGACCACGGTACGCACAACTGAATACGTTGAAATATACGAACCCTATACGCCAGTCGAAGTGGCGGATCAATCGCATCGTTGTTTAGAGTGCGGTAATCCCTATTGCGAATGGAAATGCCCTGTCCATAATTTTATTCCCAACTGGTTAAAGTTAATTGCCGAAGGCAATATATTAGAAGCCGCTGAACTTAGCCATCAAACCAATACTTTGCCTGAAGTTTGCGGACGAGTTTGTCCGCAAGATCGTTTATGCGAAGGCGCTTGTACTTTAAATGATGGATTTGGTGCCGTTACTATTGGATCGGCAGAAAAATATATTACCGATACCGCCATTGCCATGGGTTGGCGTCCAGATTTATCAGCGGTTGTTGCCACCGGTAAAAAAGTAGCAATTATTGGTGCGGGGCCTGCCGGTCTTGGCTGTGCGGATGTACTTGCCCGTGGCGGCGTAAGCTCAGTGGTATTTGATTTGTATCCGGAAATTGGCGGCTTGTTAACCTTTGGTATTCCGGAGTTTAAACTTGAAAAGCAGGTTTTACAAACGCGACGTGAAATCTTTGAAGGCATGGGCATTGAGTTTCGTCTCAACACAGAAGTGGGTCATGAAAATACTGGCCGTGCCGAGCACTACGTAGATGTTGAAAAATTATTGTCGGATTACGACGCGGTATTTATGGGGATGGGAACTTATACCTATATGAAGGGCGGATTTCCGGGTGAATCATTGGCTGGTGTTTACGATGCCTTACCGTTTTTGATTTCCAGCGTTAACCGCAATATGGGTTGGGAAAAAGACGCTAACGACTATGTTAATTTGCGTGACAAGCGTGTGGTTGTACTGGGTGGTGGTGACACCGCGATGGATTGTAATCGTACTTCAATCCGCCAGCAGGCGACATCAGTGACATGTGCTTATCGTCGCGATGAAGAAAATATGCCCGGCTCGCGGCGCGAAGTTGCCAACGCCAAAGAAGAGGGCGTACAATTTATGTTTAACCGACAGCCGATAGAGATTGTTGGTGACGGTAAAGTTGAAGGCGTGCGAGTGGTTGAAACGCGTTTAGGTGAGCCTGATGAAAGTGGCCGCCGTATGCCTGAGCCTATTCCTGGTAGTGAAGAAGTGCTACCTGCCGATGCTGTTTTAATTGCATTTGGTTTTCGCCCTAATCCACCCGAGTGGTTTAAGCAGCATGGTATAGATATTAACGATTGGGGTGGTGTTGAAGTGGTTCCTGAAGAAGCCGCCGATAATGCCGCTGTTGACGGGTTTAAATTTCAAACAGCCAATCCAAAAGTGTTTGCTGGTGGTGATATGGTTCGTGGCTCCGACTTAGTGGTAACCGCGATTTGGGAAGGCCGTCAGGCTGCCGAAGGTATTCTTGATTATCTAAAAGTGTAGCAATATTTTTTTGTTACTTGCCCGTAGCTTATTGTCGGTTTTATTGAATATGCTAGCAGAGCCTTTTAGTGACACCTCTTATTAAGCTTTTCTATTCGCTACTTGTTGCATCAATAGATTTCTATTTAATCTGGAAAAAACAGCTATGTTTCCATCGTTAAAAAACGATACCTTTTTACGGGCGCTACGCTGCGAGCCTGTTGACTATACGCCGGTTTGGATGATGCGTCAGGCAGGTCGATACCTACCAGAATATCGCGCAACCCGCGCCAAGGCCGGTGATTTTTTATCGCTTTGTAAAAATACCGAGTTAGCTTGCGAAGTGACTTTGCAGCCATTGGCTCGTTATCCATTAGATGCGGCTATTTTATTTTCTGATATTTTAACAATCCCTGATGCCATGGGTTTAGGTTTGCACTTTGAAACGGGCGAGGGCCCACGTTTCGATAGACCTATTCGCTGTCGCCAAGATGTTGATAAAATTGGGATCCCGGATCCTGAGAGTGACTTGGGTTATGTGAATGATGCGGTTCGTTTAATCTCAAGTTCGCTGGCAGGTAAGTTACCGTT
>CAJQQO010000079.1 GCA_905480475.1 uncultured Pseudomonadales bacterium
CTGACTAATTAATGCTTGCGTGACAACGAGAGGTTTGCCTCTAGGAATGATCGTTGCAGCCAGTTGTTTTCCGTCGGGTGAAATTTGAGGGTAAGAAAATGCAGGTAAACGAGCAAATCTTTCAATATCACTCGCCAAGTCAGCGTAACACAATGAAAAAAAACAACTGAGAAAGCCGATAGCTAAAAAAGAATAACGCATCATTTTTATTGTCCCTATTACTTGCGATTACACTTAAGTATACAATATTTACAAGCGACGTATATCGAATGAAACCTAGTTCATTCATCACAAAATAAATCAAATTTATTCTGCCTTATGTGTTTGTGATAATGAGATACCAATGACATTTATATATTAATCGATGGCCAGATTAAACTTGGCTTTTTTCCGCGTACTGTATGGCGTTAAAGTTTAGGCTTTCAATCGTGACTCGAAAAAATAATACTAGCCTTGTGCACTTTCCCCGCCGCCAAATCGATTTCATTATCAAATGAGTTCCCTCGCTCCACACAAACAAACTGGTGATAATTTTGTCCGCCAAGATCTAACATCGTAGTGGCTTTTTCTAAACCCGGATTCCAAACAATAGCGCTATTGCAACCTTTTGCGTCAACCCTTATTTCGTTAGTGTTCTTGCCTACAACGTCTGCGACTGTATTCGCTTGCCTAATTATTTGTGTCTCACCCACATTAATATACACACGATCTACTTCGTCATTGAAAATCACATCGCCCTGCTGGGTGCAGCGTTTTAGCTCACGGGTATTATCAAGATATTCGCAGCCATCCAAACCGATAATACGGGTTGACGAAATATCGTTTACCGGATGATAACTATGCATTGCCCAAGACAGAAAAAAATTTTTATTACCCGTATTGCTCAACTGCATTTCAATACTTAGCTGCTCACCCATCAAATAGACCAACTTAACGTGAAAGGGAGATTCAAATAAAGGATGCGCAGTATTTTTAAATTGCGCCAATTCAAATACTATTTTTGTAAAACCATTATTTAACTTATCGCCAATATGCTCTATAGAACTTAGCGACCAGTCGGTATTACGCGCAAAACCGTGACTGGGTTTTTCAGGCGCGCGTTGATTAACGCCAAACCATGGTAGGCAAACCGGAATACCACCACGAACCGATTTACCTTGACGAAAATTGGCTAAAGGTGATAACCATAATAAATCGCTTTTATCTTTAGCAATAAACGATAGAACTTGAGCCCCTTGCTCGCTAATCACTAATTTAGCCGCAGCGTTTTCAATAATAATTAAAGGTAAACCGATATTATCTTGGTGTTTGTGGTCAGGATAATATTCCGCCGAGTTAATGTTTAAAACGCTGTAAGCTGTTTGCGACATGGTTTAATTTTTCTCGCTGATAAAAAAATAATGTAACAAATTGCTTTGGCGCAGGCTATGGATTTAAAACAGACTGGGGTTTATAAACTGGAGCTTAACTGGGGGGTTATAAGTAGTAACGATAAGTAGACACCAAAAAATAAGACGGCATTAAAAGACTTTTGAGAGCATTTAAAACAGCGGAAGGTATTTTGATGACAATCAATAATAAATCAATATCATCTTAGGCAAAACTTGTGTGGGTTTTATCGATTTTATAAAAGCGAACGGAAGTTTTTTTAAACAAGCCGACCAGGGGAAGCCGACGAGCAAGACGTAGTGGAACATAGGCATGGTCAAATATCAATCAATTTATAGGCTTGGGATTAAAAAAATCAGACCTATAACACTTTAGCAACGTGGTGACGGAGCCATATCAGAAGAGAGAAATAGCTGTAAGATACTGATTTTATTATTATATTTGAATTGGCGTATTAACAGGGATCAAGGTCTAACAGTTTTTATTAATTAGAAATCATCGCCGTAGTTATCACCATAATCGCCATGCACTAGATTCTCAAAGCGAGTAAATTGGCCAACAAAGGCTAAGCGCGATGTCCCTATAGGGCCGTTCCGCTGCTTGCCAATAATAATTTCAGCCGTGCCTTTATCTGGCGATTCTTCGTTATAAACTTCGTCACGGTAAATAAACATAATCACGTCGGCGTCTTGCTCGATCGCACCCGATTCACGTAAGTCAGACATAACTGGGCGCTTATTGGGTCGCTGCTCAAGACTTCGATTTAGCTGCGATAAGGCAACCACCGGACATTCAAATTCTTTGGCGATACTTTTTAATGAGCGGGAGATTTCACTGATCTCGGCGGTTCGACCCTCACCACTTCCGGCAACCTGCATCAACTGCAAATAATCGATCATAATCATACCCAAGCCGCCCTGCTCGAGCGCGACTCTGCGTGCACGTGAACGTACTTCGGTTGGCGTTAATGCGGGAGTATCATCAATCATTAAGGGTTTATCTTTGAGTTGCTGCATCGCCGCGCTTAGTTTTGTCCAGTCGTCGTCTTCTAACTGACCGTTACGCACGCGGGTTTGATCGATCTTACCGACCGACGATAACAATCTCATCATCAAAGATCCGGCGGGCATTTCCATACTAAAAACCAGTATGGCTTTGTCGTCTGCCAGTATCGCGTTTTCAACCAGGTTCATCGCGAAACTGGTTTTACCCATAGAAGGACGACCTGCAACAATAATTAAATCAGAATCCTGCAGCCCCGATGTTTTTGCATCGAGGTCTGTATAACCCGTGGTTAAACCGGTGATGGAACCCTTACTGTTAAACAGCTCATCGATTTTACCCAAGGCATCTTTTAATAAAGCATTAACGCCAATAGGCCCGCCGGTTTTCGGCCCCTGCTCGGCGATTTGCATAATCAAACGTTCAGCGCTATCTAATACATCGCCCGCGTCGCGACCTTCAGGATTAAATGCCGTGTCGGAAATTTCGGTGGCGGTATTAATAATCCGGCGCAAGGTTGCACGGTCGTGGACAATATTGGCATAGGCGCGAATATTCGCCGCCGAAGGTGTGCTCTTGGCGAGATCTGCTAAATAAATTAGACCGCCCGAGGCTTCAAGCAAACCGCGTTTTTGTAATGACTCGGCCAAGGTAATAACGTCAAGCGGTTCTGCCGCTTCGGCCAAGCGCGCCATTTCGGTATAGATATGTGCGTGCTTGCCATAATAAAAATCCGCTACCGTAACCTGATCGGCAATCGCATCCCAAGCGGTTTCAGATAACATAATCCCACCAAGCAAAGAGCGCTCGGCCTCAACCGAGTGCGGCAGCATTTTTAAGCCAGCGGTGCTGGAAGAAAACTTCGGCTTATCCGCTTTGGAGAAATCGCTTAATAATGCGTTGGCAGAAATATCATCACTAATAACGACATTATCAAAGTTGGGATTTTCATCGCTGTATGCCCCCGCTTCCAAATACGCAGGCGCTGCGCCATCTTCATAGGCTGAAGGCTCTTGATCCGGATAGTCGGTATCAGTTGGCGGCGGAACATTAGGCAGAATGGGGTCTGACACGGTCTTTTCTTGTATTAATCCGGTTATGTACTGCGCAGTTCGCAGTAATGTTGGGGTCTGATCAGGTGGCTATGATAACCGAGGCCGCTAGAAAAATCGCCTTGAAAATCGTGCCCGGTTGAAAACACTGGCAGCTAAGGATTCAGTAAAAACAGTAACAGCCAGCCACAAAAAAGCGCCGACCCCGCATGGCAGGAGCAGCGCTATCAGTGGCAGTGAACCACCGTTTTCTTCGCTACCAGCTAAGCATTCTCCAAGCCGGTCGCTATTCTTTAACAGCTTACTCTGAAAACTTAGTCTTCTTCTGCAACAACAACAACATTAACAACAGCATTTACATCGCTGTGTAGCTGCAGAGTAATTTCATTAGTACCGACTTCACGAATTGCGCCATTAGGCATACGCACTTCAGACTTCTGCACTTCATGACCGGCTGCGGTAATCGCATCGGCAATGTCGCGAGTACCAATCGAACCAAATAATTTGCCTTCATCACCGGCATTGGCTTCGATCGTAATGCTTAATTCAGCCATTGCTTCGCCGCGCGCTTGAGCAGCAGCTAAAGCAGTATCAGCAGCAGCTTGAAGTTCAGCACGACGAGTTTCAAACTCGGCAATGCTACTTTCAGTTGCTTGTACAGCTTTGCCATAAGGAATTAAAAAGTTACGACCAAAACCGGCCTTAACATTTACCTTATCGCCTAAATTACCCAGCTTGACTACTTTTTCCAGCAGAATAACTTCCATCGCTCTAACCTCTATTCAATATCTATCTTAATCAATTTTGATAACTGACCGCGGACTTTAACACCGCGACCTTCTCATATTGTTTACTTGACCAATGCTATTTCACTCTCATTGTCGAGAACGTTAATCATTAGTCTGATCACGGGCAACTCGTGCTCGAAAATCCAGTGCACTGTCGGCAATCACCACCATCATTAACAAAGGCACTGCCAGTGCAAAAACGGTAAAGAACACATAAAAAAACACTAGCCATTGTGAACCGAGTTTTTTTATCTCAACCAAACCATGCACTAATGCAATGCCCGCAATAATAATTGGCATCGCAAAAAACCAAGCCCACTGTTCGTAACCGCTATAGTTGGATAACAACACCAATCCGGCTACTAACACCAGTACACTTACGCGCTGTAGGCGCAACTGGTGGAACTCTTTTTGAAACCCGCCAGGGTTGTACTTAACGGCTTGCCACCAACGTGCGGTAAACAAAGCCATTAACGTTAGCAACAATTGTGCTATTCCCAAACGGCCGAGCATATGCTCTAAGGTAAGTGGCGGCATTTGCGCAATAATCTGCTCAACTGCTTCCTGACTTTCTCCCTTAGCGGCGGCTATCTCTAGCTGCTCTTTAAACAAGTCAACGCCTTGCTGGCCAATGACTAATAGCTGGTCGAGATATTCACGACCAAAGGCCAAAAATGTTATCGCCCAAAGCCCTATAACAAATGGCAGGATCGTTAATACGATCGGCCAACTACGTGTATTGCGTAACACGCTGGCAAGTAAACTACTGCAAAGCAGTGTGCTTAACGGCACAACATTACCCGCATAAGCCGCTATCGATACTGGCAGTAAAACCAGCATGAATGTGCCCGTAGCTGCGGTAAAACCGTTGCGCAATATCACTAATGCGACAGCCGCAGAACCTAGCCATGCGAGTAAAAACGTTAGCACTGTCATTAAAATGATCATGCTTACTAACCGACGAAACTAATTTTAAATTAAGGCAAGCATACTTCGCTGCCTACACCAGTCTATTTATGGCTATCGGTATAAGGTACCAATGCTAAAAAGCGTGAGCGTTTAATTGCTGTTGCTAACTGACGTTGATACTTGGCTTTTGTTCCAGTAATACGACTAGGAACAATCTTGCCAGTTTCTGAAATATATTCTTTCAATACTTCAAGATCTTTATAATCAATGTAGTCAACACCCTCTGCCGTAAAGCGACAGAACTTACGTCGACGAAAAAAACGAGCCATGGTTCTCTCCAAATATTCTGTAGCTTAAATTAAGCGTCTGCTTGCTCAGCAGGGCTATCGTCAGATGGACTAGCGGCACCAGCTTCAGCAGCCGGTTCGTTAGATGAAGAACGCGCATCGTAACGTGCTTTGCGCTCGCGCTGATCTTTTTCGGATTTCATAATCGGAGACTCTTCAGTCACAGCACTATCAGTCCGGATCACCAAATTACGAATAACCGCATCATTGTATTTAAAGTTGGTAGTCAACTCTTCAAGCGCAGGCTGGGTTGCTTCGACATTCATCAAAACATAGTGCGCTTTATGGATTTTGTTGATTGGGTAAGCCAGCTGACGTCGGCCCCAGTCTTCAAGACGATGAACCTTACCAGCATCTTTTTCAATCGCCGCAGTATATCTTTCGATCATACCGGGGACTTGCTCGCTCTGGTCCGGATGGACCATAAAAACGATCTCGTAGTGTCGCATATGTGCTCCCTATGGGATTTGCTTCCCGTCAATAACAGCTACTTGCCAGCAGCTTGTTTTGCGGTAAAACAAGGAGTTAAGCCCTAAAAACTTTTGCTAGGGCGAAAAAAGAGCGCGAAGTCTAGGGAAATCACTGCCAAATAGCAAGATAAAACCGACTTCCTCGGCGAAAAGCTTGTTTTCCGTCATTGGGCACAGGGCGAGTCATTCTATCTTGACTGACAACACACCGCGCTAGCTACTAACTTGGCCGCCAGTGTTTACATGATATCGCTTGCACGATCTTGGGGCATAGGGCTTGCACAATGGTAAGGCTGTCTCGACAAGCTTACTGCTAGTATCTCGGCACAATAATCTTGCTTTAGCCGCGACCAAGCGAAGCTAGGCAAATGCATATAAAAGAGAGAATTTTCATATGAATCAAATGCATACAAGCCTTGAACTGGACTCTATCATTGCCGCAGCCAGTGATAATACCGGCGGGCTAAGCGACTTTGGCGAACTGCCATTTATCGAGCCACTAAGCCGTGCACTAGAGTCACTTGAGCACGAGGCGAGACTTAATGAAATTGGTCGATATATCGCCCGTGACCGAATGATTTTGCATGCCACCAACCGTCTCCACTACGTTGCCGATCGCAAGCGTCATCCGGAAATCGCTCAGGAAAAAATTGTTAAACCGGTATTTATTATTGGCCTACCCCGTACCGGCACCACTATTTTGCACGATATCCTCGGTCAAGATCCGCAAAGCCGCGTGCCGATGACATGGGAGTGCATGTTCCCGTCACCGCCGCCGCAGCGCAAAACATTTAACAACGATCCTCGAATAGCTCGGTGTCAGGCAACCTTTCCCGATATCGACCAAATGATTCCGGAATTTAAATCCATGCATCCCATGGGCGCGCAGCTATCACAGGAATGTGTGACGCTAATGGGTGAAACCATGTGCACACCCTTATTCCACAATCAGTTTCGGATGCCGTCTTACCAAAATTGGGTGGATAACGAAGCCGACTTCGCCAACGTATACGCTTTTCATCAACAGCAATTACAGCATTTTCAATGGCAGTGCCCCGGCGAGCATTGGATGCTAAAGACTGGTGCACATATGTGGGGGCTGGAACACCTACTCAAAACCTATCCCGACGCACGTATCGTATTTACTCATCGCGACCCGGTTAAATCCATGACCTCCTACGCCAGCCTAACCTCTTTGGTTAGATCGATGGGCAGCGATGAAGTCGATCGCAAAGAGATTGCCAGCGATTGGACCGCGCGACTTAAACATGTACTTGATCATGCAATGGATGTAAGAGAAGAACAAATGAGCCCGGACGCAAAGATCTATGAAATGTATTTCCCGGATTTTGTAAATAATCAATTTGCCGAAGTCGAAAAAATCTACGCCGCCCTAGATATTGAAATGAGTGGCGAGAGCGCAGACAGGATGCGTAATTTTATTGACGACAACCCGCAGGACAAACACGGTCGGCATACCTACAAGGCCGAAGACTACGGCATCAACCCCGGCGAAGTACGTGAAACGTTTAAACGTTATATTGATACATTTAATCTCGCGCCTGAATAACCCCTTATTTTTTACTGCACTTAATTAACCCTTTTATAAAAACACAGCCCGGCTCAAAGCCGCCAAGGTAAAGCACAATGACAGCAAACGGAAAAATGCGCGCGTGGCGCACCCATGAATATGGCAAGCCCAAAGAAGTTCTTAAACTGGATGAAGTGGATATACCGGAACCCGGTGATGGCGAGCTGAGAGTTAAAGTTCAAGCCATTCCATTTAACTTAAATGATTTAGAGCGAGTCACCGGCGGCAATATGATGGTGCGACCGGAGATGCCTTATAGCCCAGGAATGGAAGTAATGGGTGTGGTCGATAGCTGCGGCAAAGGTTGCGAAAGCTGGCAAGGTAAACGCGTTGTTGCAATGCCCGCAGGTGCACACGGCGGTTTTGCTGAATACGCAATTTGCCCACCAGTCTCGGCTTTTGAAATGCCTGAAGATATTCCCTTACCCGGTGCTGCGGCATTATATTTTCCATTCCATTTAGCTTGGCTTGGCTTATGCGAGCGCGCAAAGGTTAAAACCGGCGAAACCGTTTTAATTCATGCCGCCGCTGGCAGTGTAGGTTCCGCAGCGATTCAGTTGGCAGTTAATGCCGGTGCTAAAGTTATTGCCACTGCAGGCAGCGATGAGAAACTGGAGCTATGCCGTAAGCTCGGCGCAGAAGTGACCATTAATTACAACACGCAAGACTTTACCGCTTTAGTCAACGAAGCCACCAATAAAAAAGGTGTCGATATCGTCTTTGACAATGTTGGCGAAGCGGTAATGGAAAAATCCTTTGGCTGCATCGCTTACGATGGCCGCTATATCATGATGGGCTTTTCATCAGACAAAACTGTCGCCGATGAAAAATTTTTAGTGCCCAGAAGAATTGCACTGAGCAATATCAGCCTTTGCGCAGTTATGCTGGCTTATGCCGACGCACCCATGTCAGAGTTTCTTAAAGAGGGCATGGGTTGGAATTTTGTCCCTGAAGCTTTGGGTGAAAAAATCAATCAGGAAATTATTGACTTGGTGCGGCAGAAAAAAATCGCACCGGTAGTAGGACAGCTGATTGAATTTGAAGATATCCCCCAAGCCTTAGAGGATTTGGCCAATCGAAAAACGGTGGGCAAAACGATTGTTAAGCTTTACTAAAGCCCGTTTAACTAGCCGCTTGATAAGCGGCTAGTTAAATTACTCTACGACTTCTACGCCGTTCCAAAAAGCAATATATCCTTTAATATTATTAGCAGCTTCTTTTGGCTGCGCATAATACCAAGCGGCATTTTCATTAGTTTGGCCATCAACCTGAATATGAAAATAATTTGACTCACCCTTCCAGCCACAATAGCTGCTGTGATCGCTAGGCAGTAATAAATCATTATTTAGCGATGACTTGGGAAAATAGTGATTCCCCTCAACCACTATGGTATCGTTAGATTCAGCAATAACGACGTTATTCCAAATAGCTTTCATAGACGAGCCTGCAAATGATCGGAGGCCAACATTGAATAAACGGCATGATCAACATAGTGATCATATAACCACTCGCACTGCCGTAAGGTTGCCTCACAAGTAAAACCCAATCGCTGCGGAATGGCGCGACTTTTATTATTATTTACTGCACAGCGAATTTCGATTCTATTTAACGCGTACTGCTCAAAACCCACATTTATTAGCTGCTCAACCACTGCAGTCATAATCCCCTGCCCGTTATGAGATTGATCCAACCAATAACCAATAGCTCCGACATGATGTAACCTTTCAATTTTATGAAAGCCCGCAATACCACAGATATTGGCTTTTGAATTCGCTTGCTCTTTATGCAAGATCACAAATTGCGACCCACAACCCTCTTTGTATTGTGCACTAGCTGTCGTGATAAATCGCAATACATCAGCCTCAACTCGCGTCATATCCAACCACGGCAACCACTGCCGTAAATACTCGCGGTTATTATTAACCAATATGAAAATCTCATGCGCGTGATACGGAGCAAGTAGCTCAAGCGATAGATTTTGATTAATATCGAACTTCATATTTTTTAACCACGCTCCTATATTTCAACCCACACTTTAATATTTTAAGCCACTCTCTTGCATTGTTAAACCTCGCACCTACAGTCGGCCTTCTGAAAAAAAACTGTGCGGCAGAAAAAAATCTAAATGATATCCGCAATTATTGATGTGATGAACTTACCCAAATAGGTGAACTCCATGCCCGTTCCTGAGTAATCTTGGGCATAGCTTTATCATCACAGTAAGCTGGACGATCAGCTTTATTTGCAGCGGCACAAGTATACCCCGTATATCTACAGCTAGGATTTTCTAATGCGCGAACATAATAGGCGGCATCAATACCCGCTTGATAATCGGGATCTTGCCACACCGAGCAAAGTGCCGCATGACCTTTGCCACTGGATTTACAATTTTGCTCATCAACATCGGCATCATTTTCACCACCGGCAATATCATAAACCTGTTGATGCAATTGCTCCCCCTCACCAGGCCACACTTTAATTATTTGCAAACGTTGCAATGGCGCACCGGGATGCTGCTTAGTGCCGGGGTCTTGCGTCGCCGTCGCCAAAAAAACCGGCGCACGATTTTTCTTAACTGCCTTGTCAGACATTACTAAATCCGAACCCATTGCAACACCTTTGGCATACGCCTGCTCGATACGATTGGGCGCATCACATAAATTTTTGGCAAATTTTTCGCTGGCAAACAAACGGACTTTCATACGCGGGCCACTGGTGGCAAATACTTCGCGACGCTGCATCGCAGCAAATAATGACTCGCGAGTATTTTGCTCCGACCAAACACCGGCAAGACCGCCCGTCGACATTCGACCCGGCTCGATTAATGTTACCGGACGATCTTTACCATTGTGCAGCCACTCCTCAAGATCGGCAGTGGTGCCGTAATGATTATCTGTAGAGCCAATAACACCAAATTTAAGCGAGTTAACGCCAATCTCTTGCTGCTCTTTTATGCCTGCCGCTAAAGCACCGCGAACAAAATCCAAACGCGATACACAACCTTTGTTTTGAAAACCGCCATCGCCAGTACCTAACTCACAATCATCATGCACGGGTATTTTTCCGGTCGCAGCATCCGGCCAATCACGATACTTTTCAAAGCCGCAGAACTCATCACTTTGACCAATCACATTCCATAAACCGTTGCGGCATTCTGAATCACCCTTTTCCTGAAAGCTCTCTACAATCGGAATAATATCAGCGCGCAATTGCGCCAGCACTTTGCGCTTTTCAATATCGCCTTGGTCTGCATAGGCCAGCGTAAACATTTTACCGTTACTAATATTCGAGTTATGCGGAATGGCAATAGCACTACAGTTGCTATCGCTAGATTTATTGCAATCATCATTAAGCATGCGGTAAAACTCAAAAATATCCGGCACATCGCGCGACGAAATAGGCACATCCATCACCTGCTCGGTGCCGAATATGACATTGTGATGTAAGTTAGAACCGCGAATAGTTTGCGAATATTCATAACCAACAAAGGTGGTAAATTCGCAGGCATTATTCCACTCCCGCGCGGCAGTTTGAATTTCTTGCCATGGCGCTTTAACCGCTGCCTTGCAAGCACCACGATCTTTGCCGCAAATATTTTCGCTGTAGTACATGGTGTGAAATACTTTGGTTAACTCGCTTGAAAAACTCGCCATACTATCGACAGGCAAACGCTGACGAACAAATTGGCAGTCTTCAATATCATAAACATCGGAGTTAGGATCGGTACATAATGAAACTGTACCAATATTTTCTGCATGATCGGTTACGGCTGCAAAATCCAATGGCCTTTCAATTTTCGCCTCTGTGGGCTCACTGTTATCAGTAAACACTTTGTTAATATAAATCGTTTTTCCGCGAGCAAATGCATAGGCATCATCGGGCCGATTGGTGGTACCAAATAACATCGCATCCGCAGAGATACCAGTATGAATATGCAAATCACCAAAAAACGCCTGCCGCTGCTCACTGTAATCATTGCATCGAAAATCACTGGCGTATGGCTGGGCAAAAATACTTAATGGCAAAAGTAATAAACTTAATGCCATCATGCACCGATAAGATATTGTAGTGTTTTTTGATTGCGTTTTGATACCAGACAAATAAGCCGTCCAATAAATACCTGATCGAATTCGCACTGCTAGAAAAGACATTTTATTATTCTCCAATCGCTTGATTAGCGCAGCCATTATTAGCTATGACCTAACAGCATAAGTCAAAGCCTTCATACAGGCATAGCTATATAAGCTTACGGAATCGATAGACTCAATC
>CAJQQO010000080.1 GCA_905480475.1 uncultured Pseudomonadales bacterium
AGACCAGTTAGCATCAACGTATCTTGCCTCACTCCCTCGGAAACCGCGACAACCTTATGCGCGATGGGATATAAATATCGCATCGGCGCGGTTCTTAACCAACGATTAAAAGCCGAGCGATGAGTAAGTGCAGTCGATAGATTAGTCCCCAAGCGAACAACGATGCGGGTATCAACACGGGCAATTTTTTTCGCGATCAATGCCGCTCTGCCCGCACGGTCTTTAGCGACCAGCATGGCGTCGGGGCGATTAGCCGATAGATAACGACTGATCTCGGGGATACTGGTCAGCGTATGCTTAGCGCTTAATTTCGTCACATTGACATTTGCCGGTATATTTTCGAGAAACGGCCCCTGAGCACGAATCAGCAGTAAATCTACTTGTAAATCGGCGACACGGGCAAATTCACGCAGCACATTCATTACCATCCGCTCAACGCCACCTTGACCAGAAAACGATATCAGTACCGCCAGCCTCAAGGTTTGACCTGTTTAGCAAATATGCTCATAAATCTTCTCTTTCAATCAATGTCGCTTTTTATTAAGCCTTTAACAGCAGAGTAAATACTTAATATCGAATCTTCAGAACAATTCTGTTATGTTATTTGTTCAAGTCTTTGATCAGACCTTATTCATATCTTATTTAGCAAAACGGTAAATCAGAACTCAGCCATCATAAAAACTAACATGGCCGATACCAAACCAATGAATCTAGTACCTACTAGCAAAGAGCAAGTGATTATCAACAGCGAACAAGTACCCATCGACAAGGACCAAGTCACGATCGTATTTGTGACTTACAATAGCTGTCAATTGCTCGGTAATATGTTGCGCGAGCTAGGCGCATACAATGTGCTGATCTATGATAATGCCAGTAGCGATGATACCGTATCCAAACTAGAAAAAGACTATCCACTGGTACGATTACACAGCAGTGAGATAAATTCCGGTTACGGTCGCGCAGCAAACAACGCTTTTCGCCAAATCGATACCCCCTACGCTTTTTTAATCAATCCCGACGTTGAAGTTCATAGCGAACAAATTGACGCGATGATTGCGAGTATTCAGCTGGCAAACAGTCACGGCGATGACTGGCTATTTGTCGCACCAGAAACCGGATCGCCGCCAGAACCCTACCAGACCAATGCTAGCGATCCCTTTCCGCAAATCCAATTTGCCGGCGGCTGCGCTTTATTAATCAATCTCACCGCGCATTGGCGGTTAGACGGCTTTGATGAAAATATCTTTTTATTCTACGAAGAAACCGATCTATGCAAGCGGGCAGTTAAGGCAAAAATCAAAATGTACTATGCCGATCATATTAGTTTTCAGCATGCTGCTGGCCAATCGGTAAAACCCTCGCCACAACTGAACACACTGAAGCGCTGGCACTACCATTGGTCATATCTGTACTTCTGCAAAAAGCATCATCAATGGGTCCAGCTAATTGGCACGATTTTAAAAAACGTGCTGATTTACCCTATCAAAATTATGCTAATCGACAAAGACAGCGAAAAATCAAAAATCTACCGCACCCGCCGCAGTGCTACACTGGCTTTTATTAAGGGTCGCAGCGCATTTACTGCAGACAAACTGCCTTATATTCCCGCGCCCGTGTAAGCACCGGATATCTAAGTAAGCTATGCCTCAATACACTATTTCTAACAATACCTACTGATAAGAACTATCCATGGCTAATTCATGAACAATAACCGTATTGCGTTTTTCTTTTCCACCTCCGGCCATAGCGGTGTTGATCGTATTGTAAAAAATCTTATCCCGGCAATTATTGGTCGCGGTTACACCGTCGATTTGTTGCAAGTACGTAGGCACGGACCAAAGATTAGCGAGCCGATTGAAGGTTTAAATATTATTGATACCGGCACGCGCCACACTTATCTCGCCGTAGCAGCACTCAAACGCTACCTGCAAAGCGCACAGCCAGTGGTCATGTTTTCAGATAAAGATCGAGTTAACCGCACTGCACTATTAGCCAATTATTTAGCCGGATCAAAAACCCGTTTAACGCTTAGTCAAGGCACGACTGTTTCGATCGATTTAACCCATCGCGGCTGGTTGGAGCGACAAATACAACGCTTTTCAATGGGCCGACTATATCGCTACGCCGACAATGTGATAACCGTTGCAAGCCGCGTCGCCGATGATATGTCGGCTTACACCGGGCTACCGCGCGAGTGTATTAATGCCGTTCCCAGCCCCTATATTCCGCAAAGCCTACTGGATGAAGAACAGGAATCACCCGATCACCCTTGGTTTACCGATAAAGATATTCCTATTATTCTTGGCGTCGGCGAACTATCCAATCGTAAAGATTTTGCTACGGTTATCCGCGCTTTTGCCAAGCTGCGCAAACTCAAGCCATGCCGGTTAATTGTGCTTGGCAAGGGTCGCGAGCAAAACGCTTTAAGTGACTTAGCTAAGCAGCTAGGCGTGCAAGACGATATCGATCTAGCTGGCTTTCAACCCAACCCTTACCGCTTTATGGCGCACGCCAATTTATTTGTTACCGCTTCACGCTGGGAAGGATTGCCAGCCGTTATTTGCGAAGCGCTAGCAGTGGGCACGCCAGTAATAGCCAGTAAAGCCCCCGGCCATTGCGAAGCCTTGCAAGACGGAAAAATTGGCGCATTATTTAATTTTGGCGATGACACCGAACTTGCCAAGCTGATGAACATCAGTCTTGAATCAACCCACAGCGTGCAAACTTTAAAAGATGCCGCCCGCCCATATGAAATTGAGGCGGCAACCAGTTGTTATTTACGCGCGTTTGGTCTGCCTGAATATTTCGATACTAAGCGCTGATTAGCAGTCAAATACACTCAGCTTTTCAAATCCACTTACGCTAACTCACTTTTCTAAATTTACTTTTTTAAATTCAACCCGGCACATATATCTGCAAAGCGACTCGCCACACTACTGGCAGAGAATGGTTGCATAAGTGCAAAACGGCTATCGTAGTCACTCGCCTGCGGCGCTAGCGATGCCAAGTTGGAAAAGCCTGTAGCGACCGCTTCTGCATGATAATCAGCAACCACAACCGATGTTTGCGAGCACTCGCGCAACAACTTTTGCACCGGACTGCCGTCTGGAGTAATGGCCAGCACTTTTTTATTGGTATTAAGATACTCAACAATTTTGGTGGGTGTGTAAATCGGATCGGCCACATTGGTATCCACAGCGATTAAACCACTCGACTGGGCGATAAATTTATCCAGCTGATTGCTAAAAGGCATAATCTCTACCTGCGCGCTAATACCCAAGCTTTTAATTAACGGCTCAATAAGCGCCGCTTCAGTACCAACAAAAATCAGTTGGTCTTCCGCGTGTTGCTGCAAATGCAATTTAAATCCGGCCAGCAATAAATCCATTGGTCGCTTGTGGCCCGCACTGCCAATATAATGAAACTGTCGGTTTTCAGACACGCTATCCAGGTACTGCTTGGCGGGCGGCGCAACATGAGGTAATACATGCGCCTTGTCGGAATCCAAGCTTAGATAGCGCGACTGATACTCGATAGTTTCTGCATTGGTGATGGTTAATGCCGAGGCGTAATCCAGCATTTGCTGCAAATCCTGCATAAACTTCGGCTTGGCTAGTGATTCGTTCGGAGGGGGAAAAGGATCGCTAAAATGCAGTATCAAGGGCCGCGTATGACGAATCGCCAGCTGGTAAGCTGCAACCAGACTGGCGTGAGGCCAGGCTCTGCCGTAAATAACATCGGGCATATCGGCAGTATCAATATTGGAATCACTACCAGTATCACTACTGCTATCAATACCCTGCTTAGCAACGCGTCGCCCCCAAATATAAAAATTATTGGGGATTTGCCCGCTCAGACGGGCGATTAGCTTAAACAGCGACCGTGGCTCGCGCGGCTTGGAAGAAATGACTTTTATGATCAGATTATCGTGACTAAAGCCGAGTTTAGCTTTATCCGAGGTAAACAGCGTGACCTTAAAACCCGCCTCCAGCAAAGCCCTAAGCAATCGGCCAGTGCAAACGCCCTCGGGTTTGGCGTCAAACAGCACCGATACAATGCCAATATGCAAGCGTGTATCATCCACTTCTATCACAATCCTTCTTTCGTCATTATCAGGTAAAATTATCGACTCGCATCATAATAGCAATCCTAACTTGGAAACACAGGCGGATTCACTCGATTGAAAGCATTACAGACAATTCTCATTATCCGCTTGTCCGCTATTGGCGATATCGTGATGGCATCGCCCGTTGCCGCCGCGCTGAAACAGCGTGATCCGCAAACCAAAGTACTTTGGCTGACCCAGCCTGAGTGTGCAAGCCTTGTACAAAATAACCCCGTGGTTGACGAAGTGATTATCTGGCCGCGCGCCCAGTGGCAAACACTTTGGCAGCAACGCCAGTTCGGCAAGCTTTGGCGCGAAATACGCAACTTTAGGCAAATGCTCAAAAGCAAACAAATCGACACTGCGATCGATCTACAAGGTTTGCTAAAAAGCGGCATTCTAACTTGGCTATCGGGCGCCAGAAAAAAAATCGGCCTTGGCTCCAAAGAAGGCAGCCAGTGGTTAATGCATCAGGTAATTGATCGCGACAGCGGCGATACCGAAATGATTGGCTCGGAATATCGCTGGCTATGTCAGCAACTGCATTTACCGACATCGCCTTGGCAAATGACTATGGGCGCCAGCGAGCAAGCGATCTCCAATGTCGATACGCTTATCAAGGAAAACATTAATAGCAGCTATATCGTTATCTGCCCGTTTACCACTCGCCCGCAAAAGCATTGGCTAGATAATGGCTGGCAACAATTGATTCCGAAATTAGTGGCGCTCAATAGCAAAGTCATTATGCTTGGCGGTCCCGGTGATATTGATCATGCCGAGCGGCTTATCAGTAGCGAACTTGTCACCGAGACAAATAATAAGCTTATTAATTTAGTGGGCAAAACCAGCTTGCAAGAAGCTGCATTATTGATTCAGCAAGCGCAGGCAGTCGTCGGGGTCGATACCGGCCTTACGCATATGGGCCATGCGCACAATGTACCAACGATCGCGCTATTTGGTTCAACCCGGCCGTATTTAAAAACAGACACGTCTAACAGCCAGATAATTTACTTAAATATGCATTGCTCACCGTGTCGACGTAATCCTACCTGCGATGGTCGCTTCGACTGCCTAAGTGATATCTCAGCCGATGCGGTTTTTCAGCAGTTACAAACGACACTGGCAATGACTGAGCAATCGATCGCAAGCAATACAGCAGAAAGCCAAGCGGTAAAACACGTGCTAAATAATGAATAAGGCCGACTCGCCAACACCGCCATTAGCGGCTAACACTACCATTGCCCATATCGAAACTGGAAGGCATTTGTATGGTGGCGCGCAGCAAGTGGTTTACTTACTGAATGGCTTGGCTAAACGTGGGGTTAATAATCTATTAATTGCGCCGCACGATAGCGCGATTAGCAAAGCCTTTGCTGCCAATACCGAGCTACACAATCGTATTAAGGTCATCACTACTCGCCATGCGGGGGATTTAAGCTGGGGCTTTTATCGCGAGGTGAAACAAATTCTAGCGCGCGAACCCGTTGACTTAGTGCATATCCATAGCCGCCGCGGCGCCGATACATTAGGCGGACTAGCGGCCAAAGCCAATAAAATACCGGCGCTGCTATCACGGCGAGTCGATAACCCTGAGCATCCGCTAGCGATTCGATTTAAGTATTCGCTCTATCGTCAAGTTATTGGTATCTCGCAGGCAATTTGTGATGTATTAATATCGCAGGGAGTAACACCCGAAAAAATCAATTGTGTGCATAGCAGCGTTGATACTACCCGCTTTGCTTCTGATACCCAGTCACGCCAAGTGGCACGCGCATCATTAGCAGCTCAATTTGATATCCCTGATGATCACCTGTTATTGGCCGTCGTTGCGCAATTAATTCCACGCAAAGGCCATAAACATTTATTGGCGGTGATGCCAGAGCTATTAAAACAACACCCTAAAACTTCCTTAGTTATTTTTGGTCAAGGCCCTGAACAACAAGCCATTGCACAGCAGATACAAACACTGCAACTTAGCAACAATGTTCAATTAGCTGGCTTCTGCCCTAATCTTGACGATGATTTATCAGGCATTGATTTAATCGTTCACCCGGCAGAAAAAGAAGGCTTGGGTGTAGCCTTACTAAAAGCCTCAGCGGCAGGTATTGCAATGATCGCCGGACGTGCCGGCGGCATTCCGGAAATTGTCCAAGACGGTAAAAACGGTTTGTTATTTGAGCCGGGTAATCAAGCACAGTTAAGCCAATGCCTTGATGCACTACTAAGCCAAGCACCGCTGCGTGAGCAAATGGGTCTGGCAGGAATACAAATTGCGCAAAATCAGTTCTCGATAGACGCAATGGTCGATGGTAACCTTAGCGTTTATCATAAGATTCTCGCTTAAACCGACGATGACTCTTTCTAGCTAGCGTAAAAAAATTATGCAAAACACTCCGCTACCAGACTTCAGCCAAAGCCAATTATTAGTTATTGGCGATATTATGCTAGATCGCTATTGGAAAGGGGGTACTCAACGTATCTCACCCGAAGCGCCTGTGCCTGTGGTAAAAATCGAACAAATGGAAGATAGACTTGGTGGCGCGGCAAACGTTGCAAAAAATCTGCGAGTTTTAGGCTGTCAAACCGGCTTATGCGGCATTATTGGTAACGATGAAGCAGGCAATGCAGTTAGCGAATTGCTTAAGCAAGAAAATATCAACGATGGTTTACAACGTGTTAACGGTGTTAGAACCATAACCAAATTGCGGGTTATTAGTCGCCAACAGCAATTAATTCGACTCGATTTCGAAGATAGCATTGATGACAATAATCTAAGCAGTGGCAGCGCCGAACAATTACTTGCCAGCTATCAACAACAGCTTAAACAATGCGACGCGGTAGTTATTTCCGATTACAACAAAGGCGCACTCAGCCAAATTGAACAATTAATTGGCGCCGCCAAACAGCAAGGCAAAGCGATATTAATTGACCCCAAAGGAAGTGACTTTAAGCGTTATGCCGGAGCAACGTTACTGACGCCTAATTTGGCCGAGTTTGAAACCGTAGTTGGCAAATGCCACGATGAAGCCAGTATTGAACAACGGGCTGTTGAATTAATTAATACGATTGATATCGATGCCCTATTAATTACTCGCAGCGAAAAAGGCATGTCGCTTTACCAACGAAATGGCGCGGTTAAACATATCCCTACCCAAGCCAAAGAAGTTTACGATGTCACTGGCGCAGGTGATACGGTTATAGCCACTATTGCCGCAGCGATCGCGACCGGCAGCACTATTGCCGATGCCGTCGTGCTGGCAAACTTAGCCGCCGGTGTGGTGGTTGGGAAATTAGGCACTGCCAGTGTTGAGCCAGCAGAGTTACAAACCGCCATTAATCAGCAACATAATTTGGTTGCCGGTATTTACGATCAAACCGCCTTACTGCAATTAATTAAGGAGCATAGAAAAAGCGGCGACAGCATTGTTATGACTAACGGCTGCTTTGATATTTTGCATCCAGGTCATATTGCTTATTTGCAACACGCTGCGTCATTGGGTGATCGATTAATTGTTGCAGTGAACTCTGACGATTCGGTTAAGGCGCTTAAAGGTGAAGGCAGGCCAATTAATAACTTGCAAGACCGCATGACAATGTTAGCGGCGCTAGCTTGCGTTGATTGGGTGGTCAGTTTTAATGAACAAACACCTCAGCAATTAATTGAAGCAACCTTACCCGATATTTTAATTAAAGGCGGGGATTATAAGGCCGAACAAATCGCCGGGTATAAAGCGGTGACTGACGCTGGCGGTGAAGTGATTATTGCAGAATTTATTGATGGTTACTCTACATCATCTACGATAGCGAAAATTAATAATACGGCTGAGCTGTAGTTGAGTGTTAACGAGCCGGCTTAATCCAATAGGTTGATTTTTTGTAAGCAGCATACCACTTCTCCAGCCCAGCTAGTGAATAAGCATATGTCATACAAACAACGAATGAGCGATGCTCAAATAAGCAGTTTTTCTGAATAATTCCTAGGAATATTTACGCTTTCCCAGAATTATATCGACGAATAATTTACACCCTCCTAAATAAAAATCATCATAAGTCACCGATAGATATATATATTCTAATAATTTAATATCTATAAGGAAAAATCTTCAACATCTTTGAACCGGCCTGACTACTACTGCATATTAGCGGCTATGTAATGGGGGGGAACCACCATCCGGTATCATAATCAGCAAATCAGAAGTGGCAAGCCCCACCAAGAAACAACGACACAAAGAAGAAAACTCAGCCAATAAGTTGCTTAACAAACCCACTCAAATCGTCGAACACCCGAGTCCCATCTGGCAGAGCCTTGGCTTGACTATTAGCCACCGCATCATCCATTGCTCGATCAAATGTCGCCTGCCCTTTACCGGTCAATACCAGTACCGGCTGACAAGCAACCAATACTCCGGCTTGTAAATCACGCAAGCTATCACCCACAACTATAGCGCCATGTAAATCAACGCTTAGTGCTTTTGCAATTTCATCAAACAAAGCCGTTTTGGGTTTGCGGCAAGCGCAACCCTCTTCCGGCAAGTGCGGACAGTAAGCGATATAATCAATAGCTGCATGATACGGCGCTAGCAAGTCGGCCAACTTTTGATGCATAGCATTAAGTGTTTCAACCGAATAATAACCACGACCAATACCGCTTTGGTTTGTCGCAATCGCCACCGTATAACCAGCATGTTTTAATTTTGCAATGGCTTCGATACTGCCATCAATCGGAATCCACTCATCCAGTGTTTTTACATAATTGTCTGAATCAGCATTAATTACACCGTCGCGATCGAGAATAACAATATTATTTTTCTTTTTATTACTGTTATCTTGATCGATGCTCTTATCCATAAAAAAACCGACTAGACCGTAAATTGTCGATCGATAAGATCACAAAGTGCATGACCTACAAATGCATGGGCTTCTTGTATTCTTGGCGTCTCCCCCGAAGGCATACAAAAACAGGTATCAACCAAGGCTTTTAACTTGCCACCACTGTCACCGGTCAATGCAATCGTTAGACAGCCCACTGACTTCGCTACTTCAACCGCTTCGATAATATTGGCGCTATTGCCACTGGTGGAATACACAATAAGCGCATCGCCTTTAGCCGCCAATGCCTCAACTTGGCGAGAGAAGACCTGATCAAAACCAAAATCATTGCCGATCGCAGTTAACGCCGAGGTATCAGTGGTTAAAGCAATGGCCGGTAAACCTTTACGCGTACGAAGATAGCGACCGGTAAGCTCGGCAGCAATATGCTGGGCATCCGCCGCGCTACCACCATTACCCGCCAATAGAATTTTATTACCCGCGCGCAAAACCTCCACCAACTGTGCGGCGCTTTGCTCCAAGGCTCCAAACATGGCTGGCAGCTGCTCAAATACCGCGCTATGCGCTGCGAGCTGCTCAGTTAAGCTTTGATCTACTACGATTTTTTGACCCACTACATAACCCTTTTTGGCGCAAATAAGCGTTTTTATTGACTAGAAGGAATTTGGCGGAATTCTAACACAACAATTTTCACAGCTTGAGTGGCTGTTTTAGCTCATAATACCTGCTTTGTTACTGATCATTACTATTGCCCATCGCTATGAGTAGAATCGATTGTCAGTGCAAATCGTCGGTGTAATTTAACGATGAGCTTCAGCGCAACTGCTAAAACAGATTAATAAAAATGAGTCTCTAAGTCGATTTATGTCAATGCCTACCGAGCTTTACCACCCCCGCTATTGGCCAACCTGGTTTGGCATTCTGATCCTGCGCATTGTTGCTGCACTACCCTTTAAGGCAAAATTAATCGCCGGGCGGGCTCTGGGGTTTTTAGGCTTTCATTTGGTCAAGCGACGCCGTCATATTGTTGAAACTAATATCCGACTTTGCTTTCCTGATCTGGATGAAGAGGCGCAGAAAAAACTGGTTAAAGATACCTTTGCCTCTAACGGTATAGGCTTTTTTGAAATCGCTTGGGGCTGGTGGGCTAATATCAAGGATCTTGAAAATCGCTATGATGTGAGCGGCTTGGAACATCTTGAAGCGGCCAAAGCCGATGGCGGCGGCGTATTACTGATTGGCGCGCATTTTGTTAATCTCGACCTAGGTGGCGTGCTGGTTAATCATGTCTCGCCAATAGATACGATATACCGTAAAAATAATAATCCAGTACTTGAGTACGTGATTACCAAAGGCCGACAGCGAACCTACGAAAGAGTGCTCGAGCGCAAAGAAATGCGCACCATCGTCCGCAGACTGCGTGAAGGCAGAACCGTATGGTATTCGCCCGATCAAGACTTTGGCCGCAATAATGCCGTGTTTGCACCGTTTTTTGGCGTGGAAGCCGCCACTCTGGTTACCACCTCACGGCTAGCAAAAATGGGTAAGGCCAAGCCGGTGGGTATTGCCCATTATCGCAATCCGCAGACCAATCGGTATCATATTGTTTATATGCCGGTAAGTGATGAGTTTCCAAGCGGCGACGATTTAAAGGATGCCAGCATTATTAACGCCATGCTGGAAAAAGCCATTCGCGTTTACCCCGAGCAATATATGTGGGTGCATAGACGCTTTAAAACCCGGCCGGAAGGCGAACCCTCATTGTATTGATCGTAAGCCCACCCTTTAGAATATCGTCAGTTAACGCGGCGTCACCTTGCGCAATTTTAAAAATAAGCCGACACAGCCAATATAAATGCCAAGAATTGA
This sequence comes from uncultured Pseudomonadales bacterium, assembly GCA_905480475.1. Taxonomy (GTDB): domain Bacteria; phylum Pseudomonadota; class Gammaproteobacteria; order Pseudomonadales; family UBA7434; genus UBA7434. The sequence continues at coordinate 10,805 of CAJQQO010000080.1, forward strand.
GCTTAAAAAAAGCCTTATAAAGCAGTAATATCTATTTCCGGTCAATTTTTCCCACCGGCAACACTTATAAAGCTAGGCTTTAAGAAACACATTTCAGGATCGAGTAAATGGCTAATTACCAAATAAGCGCAGATGTATTGCCAGCATTGGCAAATTTTTCACTTCCGGAACAGTTAGGGTTCGGTGAAGTGAAGGTGCCTATTATGTATCGCGCTGACTTTGTCGATGGCGCTTGGCAGCCAGCGACACTCACGCCCTATGGCAAGATTGAACTCGATCCTGCCGCCAAGGTTTTGCACTATGCCCAAGAAGTCTTTGAGGGTCTTAAGGCCTATAAAGTGGGTTCTGGCCATGCGAATTTTTTTCGCCCGTTAGAAAATCTTAAGCGTATGAACCAATCATCTGAGCGAATGTGCATGATAGATATCCCCGAAGATATCTATATGGATGGCATTGGTCTTATTACTGCCTATAGCGAAAAGTTTATTCCTAACAAGTCGGGCGAGTCACTATATTTGCGACCGTTTTTAATTGGCACCCGCTCCAACCTTGGAATGGGTGTATCAGATAGCTTTACGTTTATGGTTATCGCCAGCCCTTCAGCAATTTATCACGCCGGCCAAATGAAAATTCAAATCGAGCGCGATGCCTGTCGCGCAGCACGTGGTGGCACCGGCGCTGCAAAAACC
>CAJQQO010000081.1 GCA_905480475.1 uncultured Pseudomonadales bacterium
AAATGGTGTGTCTACCCGACTTATGATTTTACCCATGGTCAATCCGATGCGATGGAGGGTATTAGTCATTCTATTTGCACGCTAGAGTTTGAAGATCATAAGCCGCTTTATAATTGGTTTTTAGCGCATTTACCTGTGCCATCACAACCGCATCAATACGAATTTTCGCGATTAAATATTAATTACACAGTAACCAGTAAGCGCAAGCTTAAACGTTTAGTCGATGAAGGATTTGTTGAAGGTTGGGATGATCCACGAATGCCAACCATATCCGGCCTGCGTCGTCGTGGGTATGCGCCAGAGTCTATTCGCAATTTTTGTGAAGCCACCGGCGTAACTCGCGTTAAGGGTATAGTTGATATGGCGATGTTAGAGTTTGCGGTTCGCGAACATCATAATGTTAATGCGCCGCGGGCAATGGTAGTTATTAACCCATTAAAAGTGGTTATTACTAACTACCCAGACGATCAAACAGAGCAGCTTGAAGCGACCAATCATCCGCAAAATGAATCGATGGGCAAGCGAAGCGTACCTTTCACTAAAAGTTTTTATATCGATAAAGAAGACTTTCGGGAAGCGGCTAACAAAAAATTCAAGCGTTTGGTTATTGGTAAAAAAGTGCGCTTGCGTAATGCTTATGTCGTGCTTGCTGAATCGGTGGTTAAAGATGTCAATGGTGAAATCACCGAAGTGCATGTTAGCTATGATCCGGATTCGCTTGGGGTAGATCCTGCCGATGGAGTTAAACCTAAAGGCGTTATTCAGTGGGTATCAGCAACTGAAGGTAAGCCAATTACCGTGCGCTTATATGATCGTCTGTTTAGCGAAGCCGAGCCAGAAAAAGCCGCTGACGATGGTGACTTAGTTGATTGTGTTAACAAGGATTCCTTGACGGTAATAGCAAATGCGATTGCCGAGCCGGGTTTATTGGCGGCTAAGCCTGAACAAGTTTTTCAGTTTGAGCGCGAAGGGTATTTTGTTGCCGATCGCTATGATCATAGCAGTGACAAACCGGTATTTAATAAAACCATTGGCCTGCGTGATAGTTGGCCTAAGGTAGAGCAAGGTTCCTAATTGATGAATTTGCATTTATACAATACGCGCTTACGCGACAAAGAGTTATTTAAGCCGCAAGATCCACACCGTATCACCATGTATGTTTGTGGGCCAACGGTATACAACCGCGTGCATATTGGTAACGCGCGACCAGCTGTGGTGTTTGATACTTTATTTAGAGTATTAAAGTCGCTTTACCCAGAAGTTGTTTACGCCCGCAATATTACCGATATCGACGATAAAATTATGGCGGCGGCGCAAGCGTCGGGTGATTCAATTGCCGAAGTCAGCGCGCGTTTTGCACAAGCTTATTTTGATGATATGGATGAGCTAAATAATCAAACGCCAACGATTCAGCCTTATGCCACAGAGCATGTGCCGCAAATGATCGCCATGGTTGAGCGTCTCGTTGCCAAAGGCCATGCCTATGCTGCCGAGGGACATGTTTTATTTGCCGTACAAAGCATGCCGGATTATGGCAAGTTATCGAATCGCAGCTTAGACGATATGTTGGCTGGCGCGCGAGTAGAAGTAGCGCCTTACAAACAATATGCTGGCGATTTTGTTTTATGGAAACCATCGAACGAGCAGGAGCCGGGTTGGGATAGTCCATGGGGTCGTGGTCGTCCGGGTTGGCATTTAGAATGCTCGGCGATGATAGAAACCCATTTGGGTGAGACGATTGATATTCATGGTGGCGGTCGTGATTTGATTTTTCCGCATCATGAAAACGAGGTTGCACAAAGTCAGTGCGCACATGATGGTGAGTTATTTGTTCGCTATTGGATGCACAACGGCTATATCAATATTGATGGCGAGAAAATGTCTAAATCATTGGGCAATTTTAAAATGGTTCGCGACCTGTTAGATCATTACTCGGGTGAGACTTTACGCTTTGCGCTGTTAAGTGCGCAGTATCGATCCGAGCTTAGCTTTAGTGTTGACTTGCTTGATCAAGCCAAATCAGCCTTAGATACTTTATACGGTGGCTTAAAGCAGCTTCAATCGCTTGAAGCAATAAAGCCAGACAACTTAAACGATCAGCCGTTTTATCAAGCCTTATTAGATGATTTAAATACGCCTATCGCGATTCGTGAATTGCACGGTATTTGCAAGGCGATGCTGCAAGCCAAGGGTGACGAGCAGGCCAAGCTTAAAGGTTTGTTACTGTCCTGTGGTGAGTTGCTAGGATTATTGCAGCAGCAGCCAGAGGGTTGGTTTAAACAAGCGGTATCCGATGATGCGATTAGTGCTGATAAGATTGAGGCCCTTATCGAAGCCCGCCAGCAAGCCAAGCGCGATAAAGATTACGGGCGAGCAGATGAGGTCAGGGCGGAGTTGTTAGCCGCTGGCGTAGTATTGGAAGACAGCCGCGAAGGTACTACTAGTTGGCGCAGAGAATAGGCTCTGAAGGGCTGAAATTTTGTTCTAGAATACATTTCATTGCAGATCCAAGCAGCGGTGTTAATCGTATGAAATGTAAGGAAATTGTGGTTTTTTGTTTAGGATAGTTGCTTAAAAGGGCAGCAAAACGGCGAAATTGTCCGGCATGTTGACAATATTGTCGCATCAGCGAGAAAATTGTCATTTTTAGGGCGGATAAATTTGACGGCTGGGGGGTAGGTGAGTAGAATCGCGCCTCTTGTTTTTACAGGGTGTTTTTAAAGCAAGAAATTCGGGGATTAGCGCAGTCTGGTAGCGCGCCTGCTTTGGGAGCAGGATGTCGGGGGTTCGAATCCCTCATCCCCGACCAATCATTCAAGCGTCGCTATCTAGCTGTTAGATCCAGCAATATGTAGCGACGTTTTTGTATATCACCATATACATATAGTAGTGTTAACGAGTTAATGGTGGGCGTAGCTCAGTTGGTAGAGCGCCGGATTGTGATTCCGGTGGTCGTGGGTTCAATCCCCATCGTCCACCCCATTTTCAAGTAGCTGTTCAGATGCGCCCGTAGCTCAGCTGGATAGAGCATCCGCCTTCTAAGCGGACGGTCACAGGTTCGAATCCTGTCGGGCGCGCCACTCACTCCGAAGCAAATATCTCTTCTATTCAAAGTTCTTTCTACGTAGCGTGATTTCTTATCGACAGGGTTAGAACCGTGAGGTCCGACCAATTGCGCCAGCAATTAGCACAAGCCACAGGCGCAGCCCCGAAGGGGTTCCAACAGACTAAAGGCTGTTGGAATCGATCCTGCGGAATTCCGCTCAAGTATCCGTACAATCGCACCCAAACTTTGAAATAAAAATCTTCCTGCTTATAAAACTCTTCCTACGTAGTGCGATCTCTCATCGACAGAATTAGAACCGAAAGGCCCGACCAATTGCGCCAGCAATTAGCACAAGCCGCAGGCGCAGCCCGGTGGAGTGATTAAACCCTTGAAGGGTATTTTTGTTATCATATCTCCTGCCGTTATCGGCAAAACTAGGTAGATATATCGCCAACAGGGAATGCCCAACAAGGATTTAAATGAGATCAAAATGGAAAAGGATCAAGAAACCTAAGCACTATACCAAGCTTAGGCATTTTGCTGCAAAGACGGTGGACGGAAAGTACGGCAGCAATAGTGAGGCGATAGTCGCAGAAGCATTTATCGCTTTGTTAATGGCTGGTTTAGCAGCGTATGGTTACAAATATGGCTTTCTACCGTTATTTGTTCTCTGTGGTTTGGTATCTGCAATATGCTGCTTATCAATTGTGATTTTTATTTGGCAATCAATAGCTAATTATTTTTATCGTAAAAACCAACAATAAATAACCTATGATCAAATCAATTTAACGGAGTACTTATGTCCATCCCACTTTTATGCGTCGCCTTACTGGCTTTTTTATGTATTGGTTTAGGTTTTGCAGTGTCGTCTGCCCGAGCAAAAACCGAAGTGCTTTATTCCAGCCCGGTTGATCCCGAAGATAGTTTGTATCAAGTGCTTCGCGCGCACGGTAATACTATCGAGTATGCGCCGATTCTTGCGTTGCTTATTTTTATTCTGGGTCAAAGCGATCAGCCGACTTGGGTTATTTGGAGCATGATTCTAGCAACGTTTTTTCGCTATCTATTTGTTGCCGGCATTATTTTACCCGCTACATTAGCCAAACCGAATCCTATGCGTTTTATTGGCGCATTGGGTACTTACGCAACTGGCTTTGCTTTATCCGCAGCGCTGCTTATACAGGCACTGAATTTTTAGCCAGGCTAATAAAGTTTAAAATATGGATCCAATAACCCAAGGCGTTATCGGTGCGGTATTACCGCAGGCTGTTACGCGTCATAAAAATCATCTAGCGATTGCCGGTCTATTTGGTTTGCTGGGTGGTATGGCACCTGATCTGGATGTGCTGATTTTTTCGGATACCGATCCTCTATTATTTCTAGAGTACCATCGTCAGTTTAGCCATTCGCTATTGTTTATTCCTTTTGGCGGATTTATTTGCGGGCTAATTCTGTATTTAATGCTAGGTAGGCGTTGGGGTATAACGCTGTTGCTTAGTTGCTGTTATTGCGGCTTAGGTTATGCCACGCATGCGCTACTCGACGCTTGTACCAGTTATGGCACGCAATTACTTTGGCCGTTTAGCAACGCCCGCATTGCTTGGAACACGATGCCAATTGTTGATCCGCTCTATACATTACCGATATTAATATTGGTATTGTTTGCTGCCGTTAACAAGAATCCAGTACTGGCCCGAATCGCGCTAGTTTGGGTATTGATCTATCCCTGTATTGGTTTGTTACAAAGAGATAGAGCCGAGGCGGCGGGCTGGGAGCTTGCGGATCAACGTGGTCATAATGTTATTCAGCTTAAAGCTAAGCCAAGCTTTGGCAATCTTATCGTTTGGAAAGTTGTCTACGAAACAGAGCAACGCTACTATGTTGATGCCGTACGTGTTGCCTTATCTAAGCGGTTTTATTATGGCGATAGTGTTGAAAAGCTGGTTATAGCGAGAGACTTGCCTTGGTTAGATCGTCAGTCTCAGCAGGCGAATGACCTCGATCGGTTTAGGTGGTTTTCTAATGGCTATATCGCTAAAGATCCCAACAATCAATATCGGCTTATTGATGTGCGTTACTCTTTGGTGCCTAATGAAATTGCTGAAATGTGGAGTATCGAATTATCCCGGCAAGCCGGTTTACAAGAACATGCAGTCTATCGCAGTGTCCGCGAATTAACGCTTGTACAACGCCAAGCGTTTTTATCCATGTTATTTGGCAAAGAGCTATAAGCTTAGCTTTTGCTAGCATTCACGAAAAATCTAAAAGACCCTAAAGCGTTTTTTAACATGCTTTTGTCGAATAGCAATGTCTTTACGCCGTTGTTCGGGGCTTAGTATTGGCATATCGTCTGGGAAGTAATTAGCGATTTCATCAAAGCGGATTTTTTTGCCTTTAATCGTTGGCCAGTTGTCTTTATCGGGAAACTCAGGGTAAGTCCAGCGATGCGCAATAAAGCCTTTAGGTAAGCCCGTGGTATCAAGCCAATTTTTTACGCCCGGATCTTTGTGTGCAATAACCCAGCGTTGAATACCATCATCGCCCATATACATTTGGAATAAATTTAAACTGCTTTGATGATTGGCATAATCCGGCGATTCACCCCATAAATTACTTAGATGGACGCTAGCATAAACGGGTGATCCGGTAAATGTGGCTTCAACATAGAGTGCTTCATCTTCGGCTAAATCAAAAATACCTCCTGCCGCAATATTGGTACTCATACCACCGCCGGTTGCTCCTGAGGCTGCATTTGGCGCGTTATATTGATTAATAGGAAAGAAATATTCACCGGCATCGGCTGGGAAGTTGCCATTGGCATTAAGAATCTTGTCGTAAAATTCCATCCAAAAACGCATTTGACCTTCAATAATTGAACCCATATTTTCTAGCTTTTCGCTGGCTAGCGACGGGCTTAAAGCCGGTGGATGGTCGCCAAGATGATTTAGACAAGTGATTTCTAATTCAATGGGCTCTTCGTACTGCCAATCATAAAATAATTGTCGGCCACTAATATAATTAGCATAACGCTCTGCATTATCAGTGGAATATTTATTGGCGGGTTTTACTGTGCAAATAAAATTGCCGTTATAGTCAGCGGGTTTATCCGGACCTAATAATAATTCCAGCTCTCCATTAGCTGCGATGTCTAACTCACTGCTATCCATAGTCCCAAAGCTGCTGCGGAAGCCTTTGGCTAATTCTCGTAGATCGCCAGAGTCGCCGGACAATGGTCCATTGCTGGTTTCAAAAATTAAATATTGTGGTGCTACGGCTTGTTCGTTTAAGCGAGGCTCGCCGCGCCAGTGTCGACAATCGGCTAGCTTGGCGGTAATTCGATAATGCTTTCGGCCGTCAATCGCGGCATAGAAATAAATGGCATCGGCGTTTTCTATAGTGGATTTATTGTAAACCGATAAGGCATTTCTAAAGGCGGGGAAATCGGCATCCTCGTGAAAGCTACGTTCGATACCATGATGAATAAAACCGGCTAAGTAACGATAACCTTCCGCCAATACACGAGGGGTGGCTTCAGGGCCAAATAGATCAGGGTTGTCGATAACTTCGCGGGCGTTTTGTAAGTGATCGATTAAGCCATTCCATGCCTGCTGTAATTGGCTTTTTGCCTGTTCGGTTTCTGTACTTAGCTCGCTCATATCATTTATTCCCTAATGCGCTATTGGATTTTCACACCAAGTATATCGACATGAAAAATAAAGGGGATGACGGGGAAGGTCAGTTTTAATTATTATTCGATCGGTCACGCTAAGTTTACTGATTAATAAGTTGTTATAAACTTCGGCGGCGGTATTGTTACATTGCGGAATAGATCACCCGATTATATTTTCTTAGCAAAAAATTTAATCGCTGCTTGTTGGGTCTCTTTACTCATCGCAGTTTTAATCATTGAATAGGATTCTTTTTCAATCATATCCTTGGCCCTGTCACTTAGGGATGCGTTCATATTTTCTTTGATCGTGCTTGCGGTCAGCGTTGGTAGTGCGGTTAATCGAGCAGTTAGTTCTGCGGTTTTTTCGCTTAATTTATCACTATCGCATAGCCAGTTAACCAAGCCTAATTGCAAAGCTTCCTCACTGCTGACGCGCTCACTAAAATAATATAATTCACGCGCTTTGGCTGTACCAACAATTTGAGTTAAAAAATAACTACCACCAAAGTCGCCGGACATAGCAAGATTGGAAAAGGCTGTAGTAAAGTGCGCGTTATGGCTGGCTAGTCGGAAGTCACAAGCTAAGGCTAACGCCATACCTGCGCCTGCGGCTGCACCATTAACCACTGCTAAGCTTGGTTTGGGCATTTCTCTTAGCAATAAAGATGCTTGTCCCCATCGGACCAGCTGTTCGCTCAATTTATTTTCTGTGGCTTCTCCTGTACCGGAAGCCAAGCCGCTAACATCGCCACCGGCGCAAAATGCTTTTTCGCCAGTGCCGGTAATCACAACACAGCGAATATTTTTATCATCAGCGAGTTTGCGCAAAATGCCGGGCAGGGTGTTCAGCATTTCGACATCAAGCGTATTGTATGCATCGGGTCGATTTAAACGAACGGTAGCAATATGCCCGTCTGTATCGACGATTAGCTTGTTATCCATTAATTATTCTCTTTGTTGCTTTCAAGGTTGCTATAAAGAAGTCGATAAGCATCGCGTATTTTTCGGCGCTGCAGTTTACCCGTGTCGGTTCTTGGTAATTCCTGTTCAATAATAAATTGCTTGGGTTGTTGATAGCTTGCTAATGTTTGTCGGCAGTGACGGGCAATATCTTCTAACAGTAAACTACTATCAGAGGCATCTTCTATAATGTGTTCAAATAATTGAATAGCCGCTACCACGCGCTCCCCCCATTCTTCATCGCTGACGCCGACAACGCAACAGTCATTAATTGCCGGATGCGCAAGTAGTACAGCCTCTATTTCTGCCGGATAAATATTAACTCCACCGGAAATAATCGTATCCGCTTTTCGATCGCTGAGATACAAGTAGCCGTCCGTATCAAGATAACCCATATCACCCAAAGTATATCTATCATCAATATAGGCCGAGGCGGTTTTATCCGGATCACCTTTATATTCAAAACGATTTTCGTTCGCTTTAAAGTAGATATTTCCAATCGTGCCTGTTGCACAGGCTTGGCCATCATCATCTAAAATAGATACTTCTTGATCTGGCCTTGGTTTACCTACCGAGCCGGGGTGTTTTAGCCAGTCTTGCGAAGAGATACTAATGCCGCCGCCTTCAGTGCCACCATAAAATTCAAATAGCACTGGGCCTAACCATTCAATCATTTGCTGTTTTATCGTTTGCGATACAGGCGCTGCGCCGTGACAAATAAATTTTAGTGATGATAAGTCGTATTGATTGCGGGTTGCTTCAGGTAAACGCAGCAAGCGAACAAAGTGGGTGGGTACTAAAAAAGTCGAGACTATTTTTTCCTTTTCAACAAGGCGTAAAAACTCCTCGGCATCCCATTTTTCCATAATGACAATATCGGCGTCTAATAGAGCGGCGCCTTCGGCATAGGTGCTGGGCGCTACATGGTAGAGTGGAGCAGCGACAAGATGCGGGCCATTATGTTTCTCGCCCAGAAATTGCTGTAACAACATTGCACCGGCTTTGCTATTGGAGCAGGGCGGGGCTTCGTTTTTCGGGCTGGCCGGTTTAACCCCTTTGGGTCTGCCGGTGGTGCCGGAGGTGTACATCATAATCGAACCGGCGAGTGGCTTTTCTAAGGCTGTGTTAGAAAAAAGTTCGATATCATTAAACGACCTAAAACCATGGAGTTCTCCGCCCACAACAAAGCGATTATTGGCTGGTATCAGCTCAGCGATGGATTTAGCCTGCTCGGCAAAATCCGCATGCACTATCAGCGCGCAGGCCTCCGAATTTTGAATAATATATTTAATATCTTCGGATTTTAAATGCCAGTTAATCGGTGTAAAGGTTCGTCCTGACCACGTTGTGCCGCGCAGGCAATCAATATACTCACGGCAATTGGGTAATAACACATTGACTACGCCGCGCGTGGGTACATTGCTGGCATCAAGCAATCGGGCAAATTGATTGGCTGCAAATTGAATGCTGCTATTGTTGATTTTAATCACAATGATTACTTCTCAAGACTCAATATCAAACTGTGATTATCTGTCAGTTGATAGCGATTTATCTATTACCAAATCGTGTGATTGGCGTATTTTTGCTTCTATTATGCTAATTATTAATCGGCGACGGCTAAGTGGCTTCTCGATAAATGCCGTTGTATCGCTCGATCCAGCGGCTTATCGCTGGTTAGTCAGTCAGTTTGATCGGGCTAAGAAAACCTTCAGGCTTTATCGCCAGCACT
>CAJQQO010000082.1 GCA_905480475.1 uncultured Pseudomonadales bacterium
TTTTAGGGTATGTGTGCTAAAAATAAGTCGTATCCAAAACAGGCTTGCTAATTTAATTTGCTCGATACCAATCGATTAATGCTAATCCCCGACTCGGCAGCTTGAATGGCAAGTATGCGGTGCGATTCGGGTGTAATACGCCCCACAAATTTACCGCTATAGTTTTTAAGCGCAATGGGTTCTGGCGCCTGTTCTTTATTTTTTGCCATGTCGTTTAGGCGATCTTTTGCCAGCTTTCTGATACCGGCCACTGCTTTTTCGGGGCTGCTGTCTAGCCAGCTCAAACTTGGGAGCTCGGTGCAAAGGCCGATATGGAATTGGTTTTCTTCAGGCCAGGTTAAGCGATAGGTGTGTCGCTCGTGTGATTTAGTCATGTTGTGCGTCCAGGCGGGCAATAGCCTGTAGTGATTGATTTATCTTATAAGTCTTAGCCTTAAAGTTTTGAATGTTGGCCTGTGGGTCATTACCATGGGGTTCTATGTGCTCGGTGTCGACTGGCGAGGCTCGCCGAAGTGTTCGATGCGCACTTTTCATAAGGCGTTAAACCGAACGTTTTTCGGGTTGCGTTCCATTTAGCTGAGAATATCCGTGACCTTAGTCATAAAGCGAATAGTATCAATAATGATGCTATTGTCAGGCTAGGATTTTTATTTGCTGGACTGTATGGGCGCTAGAAAAGTGGCTTTTCAGAATATTCGCACTGTTTCAATAATCGGCTCTGCTATTCAAGTGTGTAGCTAATCTATTTGCACCTTGACATATGGAATATCATATATATGATATTCCATATGTAATGAGGTGGTATTAATGTCCCCAGTTGAATTCTATAAATGCCTAGCCGACGACACGCGGCTAAAAAGCTTGCTTCTAATTACCTTGCAGGGCGAGCTATGTGTCTGCGACTTAATGGATGCTTTAGAGGTTAGTCAGCCCAAGGTCTCCAGACATTTAGCCGAGCTGCGCAAATGTGAATTATTAGTTGATGAGCGGCGTGGTAAGTGGGTGTATTACCAGCTTAATCCAAAACTACCCAGTTGGTCGAAAACCGTATTACAAGAAACCGCCAGCGCAACATCCGCTTTTTTAAAAATCAGTTTAATTAAACTTAAGCGCGCACAAAAATCGCGTGTCTGTTGTTAGTAAGATTAGTTAAGAATAATAGTGAGAACCTGCTAGCTAAGAACTAACGAGTTAAGAAAATGAAGATTTTATATATCTGCACCCATAATCGCTGCCGCAGTATTTTATTCGAAGCGATTACCAATCATTTGTCTAAGGGTAGAATCATTGCCAAAAGCGCTGGCAGTCAACCAGTAGGCGAGGTGCATCCCTTATCGATTCAGTATTTAAATGAAGCAGGTATTTCCACTGAAGGTTTAAGTAGTCAATCATGGGATGAGTTTGAAGACTTTGCTCCCGATATTGTGATAACCGTTTGCGATTCTGCTGCTGGTGAGTCATGTCCACTATGGATGGGAAGCACGCTTAAGTTGCACTGGGGGTTAGTTGATCCTTCAAAATTACAAGGAAGTGATAAAGAGCTAGCAGAAGCGTTTCGCCAAACAATAATAGAGATCAGTGAGCGTGTTAAGGCGTTAATGGCAATAGACTTTGCAACGCTTGATACGTCAGCACTTAAACAAGCATTGGCAAAGTTAGGAGCAATTTAATGTCGCAGTCCGACACTACAGCAGATAATTCATTGTCGAATATTGAAGAGGCGCACTTCCATGTTCCCCTCGTCTATGATTTTTTAAATAACACTATCAACGCCGCGCATAAGCCCAGAATACTATTGCTTTATGGTTCGCTACGCGAGCGCTCTTTTAGTCGTTTAGTGGTAGAGGAAAGCGCTAGGCTATTGACCGCTATGGGAGCAGAGCCGCGTATCTTTAATCCGCAGGATTTACCGCAGCCTGATACTTATGATGAAACCCATCCCAAAGTGAAAGAGCTTAGAGAGTTAATGATTTGGTCGGAAGGGCAGGTCTGGTGTTCGCCCGAGCGCCATGGTGCGATGACCGGTATTCTAAAAAGCCAAATCGATTGGGTGCCGCTTAACTTAGGTGGGGTGCGTCCAACGCAGGGTAAAACCTTAGCGGTAATGGAAGTTAGCGGCGGATCGCAATCGTTTAATGCGGTCAATCAAATGCGTGTGTTAGGTCGTTGGATGCGGATGTTAACTATCCCTAATCAATCGTCGGTGGCCAAGGCGTTTTTGGAATTTGAGGATGATGGTCGTATGAAGCCCTCGGCTTACTATAACCGCATAGTTGATGTGTTAGAGGAGTTGGTCAAGTTTACTTTGCTAACCCGAGATCATAAAGAGTACTTGGTTGATCGTTACTCCGAGCGGGTTGAATCCGCAGAGCAAGTTAGTCAGCGGGTAAATCAACGCTCGCTTTAAAAGATTTATAGGAATCCAGAATGGGATTATTTGAACGTTATTTATCAGTATGGGTAGCACTTTGTATTATTACTGGCGTCACTCTGGGGAGTGTTTTGCCTGCGGTTTTTGCTGCGATTGCATCTTTGGAATATGCCAAAGTCAATTTAGTCGTGGCGCTGCTGATATGGATAATGATTTATCCAATGATGATACAAGTCGATTTCTCATCGATTAAAGATGTAGGCAAAAAGCCAAAAGGACTTATTTTAACCTTAGTGATTAACTGGCTGATTAAGCCGTTTAGTATGGCGGCGTTAGGTTGGCTATTTTTTAAAGTGCTATTTGTTGGATGGGTTGATCCACAATCAGCAAGCGAGTATATCGCCGGTATGATTTTATTAGGCGTTGCACCCTGTACTGCTATGGTTTTTGTTTGGAGTCAGCTAACTAAAGGTGACGCCAATTATACCTTGGTGCAAGTATCCATTAACGATGTGATTATGATTTTTGCCTTTGCACCTTTAACTGCTTTTCTATTAGGTGTAACTGATATACAAGTGCCATGGGAAACCTTAGTGCTTGCGGTTGTTTTGTATGTGTTATTGCCTTTATTAGCCGGTGTAATAACGCGGGCAAAATTGGATAAGGATAATGATCATCAGAAGTTAAATCAGTTTGTTCAATCTTTAAAGCCATGGTCGATAGTGGGTTTGTTAGCAACCGTGGTTTTACTATTTGGTTTCCAAGCCGAAACGATTCTGGCCAAGCCACAAATAATTTTGTTAATTGCTATTCCCTTGTTAATTCAGACCTATGGTATTTTTGCTATTGCTTACTTTTTTGCGCTACGTTTAAAGCTGGCACATAATATTGCAGCGCCAGCGTGTTTGATTGGTACTTCAAACTTTTTTGAGTTGGCGGTAGCGGTTGCCATTTCCTTATTTGGACTGCATTCGGGTGCGGCGCTGGCAACAGTGGTTGGTGTATTGGTGGAAGTGCCGGTGATGTTATCTTTGGTTTATTTTATTAATCGAACCAAGCATTGGTTTTAATTAGTCTTCGGGCATAGCCTTAAAGGCTGGAATGCTTGAGTCGAGTTTAGCCCAGCTATGTTGCCGCGAAGTAAAGCATTGCATCATAGGTGTCGCCCAGCTTGGATCGTCCAGCGTGCCGGTAGTTACAACCGCAAGATCGGGGTAGCCGTCGGAACCCTCGGTAATATGTGAGCCGCAGGTTTTGCAAAACGTACGCGTTACTGTATGGCCCGACTCGACTTTTAAATTAAAACTACTTAATTCGCCGCTAATGCTTAGGTCGTTAATGGGAATAAAGACCACTGCGCTAAAAGCGGTCCCAGAATATTTTTGGCAGTCTTTGCAATGACAAATTACCGAGCTCTCGGGTTTGCTTTTTGATTGATAACGTACGGCGCCGCATAGACAGCCGCCGGTAAATAGTTTAGTCATAACTTGGAGCCAGATTGGGTGGATGGATAAGCTTAATGGCGTTATCATAAGTCGGCGTTACTTAAGACATTATTAATAATTGGTTGTTTAGTCGCGTCTTTCTATTCTTTTTCAGAAAGAAAAATCCGCAATAAGAATTGCAGTGTATGGAGTAGGCAGTGAATAGGGTTGTTAAAGAACGGTATAAGCGGGTAAAAATAAAAAAAGATCAATCTCTCCTGATTGTTCAATGCTAATCATTAATACTCGCTGGTAAATTATTAGGCTTTTATATGCGACTGACCTATATACGATCGGCCCTATCAAATAATCAATATCCCTTACTGGTTTTTATAATCACAATGCTAGTGTTTTTCTCATTGCCAGCCTTAGCGGTTTATAAATGCACTAATGCTCAGGGTGATGTGGCTTATCAGGATTCCGAATGTCAAGAAGGCGCGGTGGAAAAAAAGATGCATGTTGCTGTTCCATCAGCGTCTGCCGAGTCAAAGCCGGCGCTGGGTTCTGATGAGCAGATAAGTGATAAGGCCTTTGTTGACGAGGGAAACCCTATTGTTATCCGGGCAGAGTTAAGTAATGTGCTGGCGACTTTGTCGCCAATTAGAATGCGGCTTATTGAATACTATGCTTACGCAGGCAAGTGGCCAAATAGCTTGGCCGATATCGATTTAAAAGCATCTGAAATGACTAGCAGTCATATTGATAAAATTACGCTTAGCGATATAGGCGGTAATAAGCGCGGTATTAAGGCTTATCTCAATCAATCTTTTGGTGAGGATAAACGGCTTATATTGATGCCTAAAAGCGTGATGGGCGGCACCAGTTTTGAGTGGCAGTGCTTTGCCAATTTTAATAAGCAGTCGCTATCCTACGGCGGCCAGCAGCTATGTGAATCAAGAGAGCTTACCGATTAAGAAGACGATTAAGCAGGCATTCGGCCATGGTTTTAAGCCTATAATGTGAACTGGCTCACTACGACGGTGTATATCCTAAAATAACAAGCTAAAAGCTCTGCGCCTTGGCGCTGAAAACACTAAAATATTGATAATGAATAAAACACTTATATCGCTAGCCACCACCTACCTGTTATTGCTCTCAACAGTCTTTATCAGCCGCTCTTTCGCCGAGCAGGCTGATACGCTTGCTATTCAGAAAAGCTCCTTAGCGAATGCGGCTTCTTCGACAGTGGCATCCTCTGTTATATCAACATCCGTAATCTCAGAAACGGCCAATCTTTCATCAACAGATTTATGGCAGCGCTTGCGCGGTGAGTTTCAATTAATTCATCAGTACCGTGATCAGTTTTATCGCAAGCGTATTAATGAAGAGATTCAGTGGCTAAAAAAACATCCTAGCTATCTCAAGCGCGTCAGTCAGCGAGCCGAGCCGTATTTACATTATGTGGTTAACCAAATGGTCGCCAACGGTTTGCCGGGCGAGCTGGCTTTGTTACCCATTGTTGAAAGTGCTTACGATCCTTTTGCTTATTCGCCGGGTAGGGCGGCAGGTTTATGGCAGTTTATTCCGGCAACCGGTAAGCATTTTAAATTGCAGCAAGATTGGTGGCAGGACGAGCGTCGCGATGTAGTTGAATCAACCCGCGCAGCTATTGATTATTTATCATCAGTACATAGACGCTTTGATAATGATTGGTTGCTCGCGTTGGCTTCGTATAACGCAGGCCAAGGTCGTATTAGCAAATTGCGACGTCACAATGCAAAAGCCGATAAGCCACAAGACTATTGGTCTTTAGCATTGCCCAATGAAACCAAGCGCTATGTGCCTCGCTTGCTGGCGATTGCTGAGGTTATTAATGATCCCGATAAATACGGCATAAGCTTGCATGCGATTGAAGATGTGCCGCAATTTGTCAGTATTGGTATTGGCTCTCAGCTTGATCTTGCCCAAGCGGCAGCCTTGGCTGATATTAGTATGGATGTTTTATATAAGTACAACCCGCAATATAATCGCTGGGCAACACCGCCTGAAGGGCCGCACCGATTATTAATGCCAATAGATAGCGCCGAGACCTTTACCAGTGGCTTGATGGCATTAACACCTGAACAGCGTTTAAGCTGGAAGCGTTACAAA
This sequence comes from uncultured Pseudomonadales bacterium, assembly GCA_905480475.1. Taxonomy (GTDB): domain Bacteria; phylum Pseudomonadota; class Gammaproteobacteria; order Pseudomonadales; family UBA7434; genus UBA7434. The sequence goes on from CAJQQO010000082.1 coordinate 5,947, forward strand.
GTGAAGTCCGGCGATACGCTAAGCGAAATCGTTAGTCAGTTTGGTACTACTAGCAAGCAAGTGCGATTAGCAAATGGCTTAAAAAATGATGCGATCCGCATTGGTAAGGTGTTAATGATTCCGGTGGCAAGCCAGGAGAATCAACACTATGTCATGAGCGCCGAGCAACGCAATCAACGCTTACTTTCCTCCTCGCGTAAAAAGAGCCAACAAGCGAATTACTATATCGTTAAAAACGGCGATAGCTGGTGGACAATTTCGCGTAAGTTTTCAGTATCAACCAATCAGTTAGCGAGATGGAATGGCAACGCCCCCGGCGATATGATTCGCCCCGGTCAAAAGTTAGTGGTGTGGGATAAGAAAAAAACGCTTGCACAAAACAATCAACTTGGCAGTTTTAGCCGCGAGCCAGTGCTTAGAAAAGTCTATTATCAGGTGCGTTCAGGCGATAATCTGTCGACTATCGCAAGCCGATTTAAGGTTAAGCTACATGATCTTATTGCATGGAATAAGCTGGGCAATCAACGGTATTTAAAACCCGGTCAGCAGCTAAGCATTCATGTTGACGTTACCCGTAGCTAATTTTGGCTAGCTATTTTTTAGCAAAGGCATTTATTGCGGATAGTGTTGAGGGATAAATCGGTAATGTCCGCTAATTTGATAAGTAAACAGCATGTCTTCAAGCTTAGGTCTCTCACCAACGTTATGTACTATAAGCGGGTTACCCGTGCGGCTAGAAATTTGGTCGGTCACCAATCCAATATGCGGTAGCTTACCCGCTATCATCCATGTCACGATATCCCCAGCTTGGTAATCTTGTTGTTCTGATGAAATCGCAAGCGACTCACCGTATCGGCCAAAAAAAGTTTGTAGATTGGGAACTCGACGATGATCGATATTCTTATCCGTTTTGCTTGAACCCCAAATGCGCTTTGATGGATAAGCATTAAAGTTCGCTGACATGTCTTCGTAAACTAATTTTTGCAAATCAGTGCCGAGTGCGCGATAGCTTCGAATAATAACATCGGTACAAACGCCGGTATCGGCTGGCACATCGCCATTAGGGTAGGGTATAGCAATGTAAGCGCCGTCGTAGCGAACGCTATATTCGGTGCGCTTAATTGCCGCAGATACGATATCGGCGGTAAAGCTTTCGCCTATTGCCATAAAGGAATATAGGCTTAAAAAGATGCCCAGCAATATTGTTTTCATAATTAACTCTGCGAAGGAAAAAGCTTTTAGCATTTTAATAGTCAAGGAAGTTGAGCGCTAGTGGCTATGGTCGCTTATAGGCTTTAAGTCGCAACTGCAATTGATAGGCGAGTTCGATTTGCTCCTTGGCATCAGAAAATAAATCGGCTTCTTTATCGTGCATAGCTACCAAGCGTGTCTCCATGGCTTGTTGCGTCTCTAACCTTCCATCATGTTTGATATGTTGTAGGCTCATGCCTAGTTGGCGTTGCAAGTGGTAACCAATTAATAAACTGCGATGGCAATCAGCGGGATCTTTTTCGGCGCACATCAAGGCGACATTTAAACCTTTGTCTAAACCGGCTTGCAAGCGCGCCACGCCGTCTAAATATAAGGACGATTGCATTAAACGATCAAACTGAACTTGTTGCTGCTCGTTATAATGGGTGTCGTCCTTGGAGCGCGGGCCTAATTCTTCACCCAAATAAACATAATGCACGCCGGCGTTTTTAAGCGTAGTTATTAGCGCTTCGCGGTGATAGTCATAAAATACTTTGCTATAAGGCACCGAGCGTACATCGGCAATGGCGTTAACGCCATGCTGTTTAAGCTGAGCCAAAAACACCTCAATGGGTTTGCTGGCGTAGCCAATACTGAATAAACGATTTGCTGACATCGAGTTTTAAAAACTAGGCTTATAGGGGATGATTTTACTTGGCGTCAAATCGGTCGGCAACACGGTAAGCCGCGTTGCCATTGATGACCTTAAGAAAATTCAGCTTTACGTTTTGCGGTAAACGCTGCCACACCTTCGCGGCCATTGGCTGAGTCAGCGCAGTCTGCGATAAAGCGACTTTCAAGTTCCATTTGTGTTTCAACGCCATTGTTAAAGCTGGCAAGTAATAATTGTTTGATGGCGCTATTCGATTCCGGTGATGCAGATGCAATTAACTTGGCCGCTTTTTCTGCGCTGGCAAACACTTCATCGGCGGGCACGGAGGCGTTAATTAAACCCCATTCAACGGCTTCGTCGGCGCTTAGCACGCGATTGGTTAACATCAGTTCTTGCGCTTTTCTTAAGCCGATTAATCGTGGCAGATAATACGATGAACTGCCGTCAGGGCTAAGACCCACTTTTGAGTAGGCCATGGTAAATGCAGCGCTATCAGCCGCAACAACATAGTCAGCCGCAATAGCCAAGCTAAAGCCTGCACCCGCTGCCATACCGTTAACGGCGACGATAAGTGGCGCTTTCATTCGCGCAAATGTTGAGATCGCACGATGTAAGCCGTCGGCCAGTTCTTTAATGCCCGCAGCCACATTGTCGCCAAAACCAACCATGGCATTAATATCGCCACCGACCGAGAAAAACTTGCCGTTGGCCGACAGTAGCACCGCTCTAACCCCAGGAGTTCTATCGCAGCGCACAGCCGCTTCAATTAATTGCTGGCCCAACGCGGGGCTTAAGCTATTGGCGGTTTCGGGCGAGTTTAATGTGATATAGGCAATGCCGTTGTTAATACTAAAATCGATAAGTTTATCGTTATTCATAGTGATTCCGATGGATAGTTTTAATGGCTTAGAAAGTGGCGCTGAAATTATTGGTGCTTACTATACGCAGTTTTTTCGCCGGCTTATAGACTTTTGCTAAAACAAATAGGATAACTCGCCGCAATCTCTCGATCTATTATCCGAGCCAAAAGTAGTGCGGTTTATACTGCGAATAAATCATTTTGATATGATAAAAAATGCCCAGCCAGTGTCGCCGATCAAGCCAATACCATCAATAGGTAAAATCCAGCAAAAGATATCCGCATATGTTAACTGGCAAACCAGTAAAAAGAATTTCTTAAATTCAACAAGCGACTTTTAGTTGGCATGATGCTGACAAGCTGGTATTCATACTGAAAGCGAGCAACCCGTGGAGCTTTCTCGGTCGGTGTACTCTATTTATGAAGGTGCTCGCATATTGGATTTCTAATCCAGCGGTATAGCGATATGGTTTATCACTTTTGTGGCGGAGAGTTGGAGTTGGCTGATCGCCCGATAGCCGATAAATTAATATTCATGGGCTTGGGGCGTAAGCCCATGTTTGCGGTTTGGAATGGCGGTTTCAGTTTTTCTACAAGCCATCCAGAAATTTTGCATAGTTGCCAATAAAATTCTAACTTTATAAAATTAGCTATTCCAAAGCCAAACTTTATAAAGTCATATCTTAAGAAAAAAGCCTAGCAAAATACATCTTGCAGTGGCGCGCCAAACATTACCGCGCCTAAATTAACCGTTGGCGTGTAAGGCTGATTAGCTGCATGTTGTCTAAAGGCTAAAATATCTTGAAATAACTCATTGACCGTGTTGCCTTGATAAATAGCTGTGCCACCCGAGTTAGCCAATAATTCCTGTACCAAAGGTACTAAAGTCTCAACGGTATTACAGGAGTCATAACGAAATTCCACTCGATCAATATCGCGATAGGGTTTATCGTTTTCTGCGTATTCCAGCAGTGTATCAAAAGCGTTGTGCAATTTAAGTCTGGCGGTGCGAATAGCCGATAAAGTTTTTGCACCTGCAATTTGCCCGGCTGGGCTATCTACCACTTTTTGGCCAACGCTATTTAAACGTTTGGAGTTGTATTCACAGTAGGCATCCAAAGCACCTTGCGCCGTGCCAATCGACGGAGTGGATACCGCGCGAATAAATACTTGGCCAAAAGGCAGTTTATAAAGCGGCGCGGTATTTACCGCTTGGCCGGGGCTTTGGCATAAAAAGCCTTCCATAAAACTATGTACGCGATAGCTAGGTACAAAAGCATCTTTAACCACTAGCGTTTTACTGCCCGATCCTTGTAAGCCGGTGGTATGCCAGTCGTCAATAATTTCGTAGTCACTAGCGGGGATTAAAAACGAGCCGAGTTGTGGCACGTTGGGCATATCCGGATTAGCTGGTAATAAACCGCCGACAAAAATCCAATCGCAGTGATCGCAACCGCTAGAAAATTGCCATTGACCAGAAAAATTAAAGCCATCTTCGGTAGCTTCAGCTTTGCCTTTTGGGGCATACGATGAAGAGATAAGTGCGGTGTTGTCTTTGCCCCATACGTCTTGCTGGGCGCGGTCGTCCAGTAATGCTAGCTGCCAGTTATGAACACCGACAACACTTAAGACCCAGCCGGTAGAGGGGCAGGCGCGGGCGATTTCAAATACCACATCGTAAAAGTGTTTGGGGTTCATTTCATAACCGCCATATCGCTTGGGCTGCATCATTTTGAAAAAACCGGCGGCAATTAATTCCGTCATGGTTTCATCCGGTACCCGTCGTAACTCGCGAGTATGTCTTGCCCGTTCGCGCAAGGTGGCTTGCATACCGATAGCACGGTCTAATAATTCTTCAGGGCTGATTTCTGCGAGGTTTTCTACTTGCGTATCCACGATGGTACTCCAAAGCGTTTTAGTTATTTAATTTGGCGCGTTTATCGAGTGAATCGATCTGGCGACTAATGTAAGTAATCTTAAGCTGATGTTCGACTTATTTTTTGTTAATACGGTGTCTTCCACCACAACTACTGCGGCTATTTGAAATGGCGATATTCAGAACCTATTGACGCTGCGACGATAGATTGCCGCCATCAACCACTAGCTCAGTGCCGGTGATATAGCTGGCTTGTGGCGATAGCAAAAAAGCTACCGCATTGGCGATTTCATGCGGTTCACCTAAGCGACCTAATAATATTCTGCGTTCAAAACCTTGGCGTAAACCGCTTACCGCATCCATTGATCGGGCTAACATCGGTGTATCAATTTGTCCCGGTGAAACCGAGTTGATACGAATATTATGGCGGCCTAAATCATCGGCAAGCGCGCGAACAGTTCCCAATACACCGCTTTTTGAGGCGCTGTAAGCTGGGTTGGCGGCGTTCCCTAGTGTGGCGTTAATCGATGCGATCGCTACTATTGCGGAACCGGCGTTAGCTTTAAAATCATCCAAAAGCGCTTGGGTAATAAACGGCAATGAGCTTAGATTAATATCTAAAATTTTCTGCCATAGCTGAGGTGTTAAATGCTCCAAGGAGGCCGCGCCATCAACACCGGCGGCGTGAACCAAACCGCCGATCTGAGAATGCTGTGCGCGACTATTGTTTACCGCCTCGCTCAATTGATCGAGTTGGCTGACATCCACTGCTTGACTGCTGCAGCTGATATTAAAGCGCTGCGCAATATCGCTTGCGACGGCTGCACTTTTATCGGCATCCAAATCCCAAATCGCTATGGGTCTTCCTGTGGCGGCTAAGGCCTCGGCGCTAGCTTTGCCAATTCCGGATGCGCCACCAGTAACAATAACGGCTGTATTTAGTGTGGTCATTTTTATCTCGCTGCTTGATACCAAAGAGGTGAGCTCCAGGCGCGTTCCTGTAAAGTGCTTGGAACCTCCTTGTCTAACGGCCAGTCGTTGCGCAAAGCATCCCAGCTTGTCCAGCGACAGCTAGGGTTTTCTAATACGCGGGCGTAATAAAATGCTTGTTGCTGGGCATTAAATGATGGGTCATCCCAAATGGCCGCAAGCTGCGCGCTACCGTTATCATCTTTAACACTGCAGTCGCTTAAGTCGACGCTGGCAGTACTTGCTTGGCATCGATGCGTGCTTGGGTCGGGTTGTGAACCATCACCGCAAGCAACATCAAATACTTGCTCTTGTAATTCTTCGCCGTTATACCAGCCTTTAATAATTTGCAGTCGCTGTAGTTTGCTGCTGTTGCTATCTTGTCCGGCCCAAATGTAAAGGCGGGGTACGGGTGTTTTTAACTGCTGGTTATTGATTGTATTCCCCATAGCGACACCGTTAGCGTAAAGTGTCTGGCTATCGAGGCCGGATGCGCCAATAGTGCCGGGGTAGTCGCCTGCAAATAAACGTATGGAAATTTTTGGTCCGCTAGTGGCAAACACTTCTTTGCGACGCATGGCATCAAAAATGGCTTCACGAGTATTTTCTTTAGCCCAGACACCGGTTAATCCTGATGCGCTATATTTGGCATGCTTGCTATTAATAAAACTACCGCCACGACGTTTTTCAGCCGTTGCGTCTATGCCTATTTTTCCAGTGTAATTATCTTCTTCTACCGGTACGCTAGCGTTATGCGAATCACTTGAAGCCGTTAATCCGAATTGATAAGGGTTAAAGCCCTTATCTGCTTGAAACTTCAGTCCGTTTAGATAGGCCTCGCGTGCATAGCTGCCAGATATTTTGCCTACTCTTAAACCGCCTAATAATTCCTGCAAGATTTCAAAGTCGGCCCATTCATCGCCGGGTGACAGTATTGGATGCGTTTCGGACGTGCCTTTAATTTGACTCACTTCAATAATAGGTTCGTTGCGCATACGTAAGTCAGCGTATTCTTGTGTAAAGTCATTACCCCAAGAGTCTTTTAACTGAAACATCATGCCATCACTAACATTACTATTATGGGGTATGGCGATAACATCGCTGCCGTTTTTGCGAGTCTCATCTAACCACTGCCATAGCTCTTCAGGTTTATCTGAATCAAATGCCGAAAACGGTAGGGCGGGTACATCGGTACCTGCAAAAATAATATTTCTATGCAGGTTTTGCGCAT
>CAJQQO010000083.1 GCA_905480475.1 uncultured Pseudomonadales bacterium
ACAAAGGAATTGCTGGTCATCAGCCAGGACACGTCGGCCTACGGGATGGATATCAAGTACGCCGATAGCAAATATCGCGGCCGTGAGGTGAGAGCCAAATTCATCGACATGGCTCGGGAACTGGGTGATCTGGGGGCATGGGTCAGGCTGCACTATGTCTACCCCTACCCGCACGTCGATGACGTCATCGAACTGATGGCCGACGGCAAGGTGCTGCCGTACCTGGACATTCCGTTTCAGCATGCCAGCCCGCGTATTTTAAAAAGTATGAAGCGCCCCGCTGCTGCTGAAAACAATTTAAAACGCATTCAAGCGTGGCGAGAAATCTGCCCCGAGTTAACAATACGCAGCACGTTTATTGTTGGATTTCCCGGCGAGACAGAAGAAGACTTTCAATGCTTATTGGATTTTCTGGAACAAGCGCAGCTAGATCGTGTTGGTTGCTTTCAATACTCTCCAGTTGAAGGAGCCGCAGCCAATGATCTTGAAGGCATAGTCCCTGACGATGTAAAGCAAGAGCGCTGGGATCGCTTTATGGCAACCCAACAAGTGATTAGCGCGAAGCGCTTGCAAAATAAAATCGGTAGCACCCAAAAGGTTATTATCGATGGTATTGACGAAGAGAACGATCGCTTGATAGGCCGCTCAATGGCTGATGCACCCGAGATCGATGGGCTGGTTCATATTGAAGCCGATGGCGAATTTAGCCCCGGTGATATTGTTAGCGTGCAGATAGATGACGCCGATGAGTATGATCTCTATGGACATATTGCAAACTAGCATAGGCCATTGCTAACGCGCAAAAGAGTCGAACATTGAATCTGATCCTACTACACCAGCATGAAATTGATGCTAACGGAACGATCACGCTGCAAGATCGGCGCGCAAAACATATTTGTGAAATCATCAAGCCAGCAGTAGGCGATACACTGAGCACCGGCATAATTGATGCAACCATTGGCCAAGCCCGCGTATTGGCTATATCGGCAAGTGATGATTATTCAGTAACCCTAGATATTGCTGAATTATCCCAGCTATCGCTTAATACTCAGCAGTTCCAAAAAACTAACCAGCAAACCCTGCCGCAGGCACTCGATATTACTTTAATTATCGCCCTACCACGCCCCAAAGTCGCTCGCCGCTTAGTGCGGCTTTGCGTAGAGTGCGGTGTAAAAACCATTTACTTTATTAATAGTTACAGAGTTGAAAAAAGCTTTTGGCAAAGCCCAATGCTGCATGAGGAAAAATTTAATGAGCAAATCATACTGGGCTTAGAGCAATGCAAAGATACTATTTGGCCTAGCGTGTCGATGCATAAACGATTTAAACCTTTTGTCGAGGATCAACTGCCCGACATTGTTAAAGGCAAGCAAGCTGTGGTTGCACATCCCTACCAAGCGGAAATTGATATTAGCGCCGACCGACAAGCCATTACGCAACGGCAAAAACACGCATCCGTTATTGTGATTGGCCCTGAAGGCGGCTTTATCCCATACGAAATAGAACTACTGCAAAAGACAGGCTTAAAAACCATGGGCTTGGGCAAGCGTATTTATCGCGTTGAAACCGTCGTCCCTCTATTACTTGGTAAGCTTGGCCTTTAGCGTAAAGAAAATCATTCCTCAGGCAAGCACACACCTGTACCACCCAAACCGCAATAACCGCCGGGGTTTTTAGCTAAATACTGCTGGTGATATTCTTCAGCAAAGTAAAAACTTGGCGCTGCAATAATTTCGGTGGTGATATCATTAAAGCCTTTATCACTTAAAGCAGTGCGAAATTGATCGAGTGAAGCTTGCGCGGTTTGCTGTTGCTCTACTCCATAACAATAGACACCTGAGCGATACTGAGTACCCGTATCGTTACCTTGCTGCATACCTTGGGTTGGGTTATGACTTTCCCAAAACACCTTAAGCAAATCCTTATAACTAATTACCGATGGATCAAACACCACCATCACCACTTCATTATGCCCAGTTCTACCACTGCAAACCTCTTCATAGCTAGGGTTTGCGGTATAGCCTGCTGCGTATCCAACAGCACTGAGATAGACACCCGGCAGTTGCCAAAACTTTCTCTCCGCGCCCCAAAAGCAACCCAAACCAAATAAGGCTTGCTGAAATCCATCCGGAATCGCTATCTCACCATTTGATCCAAGCATAGGGTTCGCATTAACAAAATGATGGGCAGGAACAGGCATGGATTGAGTACGTCCGGGCAAAGCGGCTTCTGCGCTAATCATCGATTTTTTGTCTAGCATTTGCATTAACCTTGTTGAAAAAAATAAATTAACCGTATTATAAAAAGTGCTTAATATTCTATTGAATCGGCGCAATTGTATAGTGACCTTATTGAATTATTACCTAAATAAAGTATCCGTCCAATCCAAATCCTTAGCGCTGTGCAAAGGCACCCGTTGTTGACAATTTATTTTCGGGCGATCGACCGTATTGATTGCAAGCGATAGGCGATAATCGGGATCGGGTGTCACACAATAAAACTGCCACTGTTTCGGATTATCGTTTAAACCTTCGTTTATTTGTATAGAAATATTAGGATTATCGACCACACTAAAACCAAAATTATCCAAGCCTAAAGAGATCCCCTCTCCGCGCGCTTTCATATACGCTTCTTTTAAAGTCCAATAATCGAAAAAACGTTGTCGCTGCTCCGCTTCAGGAAACCGATGCAACTCGCCAATTTCATCACCAAAAAAATAACGATTAGCAATTGCCATCACGTCGTTCTGGCGTGGCGTAAATTCAATATCAATTCCGACACGCTGCTTCGCGACGGCCAATACCACCCATTCACCAGCATGACTCAAATTAAACTGCAAATCATTTATTGCTGTGTTCTCTTGATCATTGATCAATTCAGGTTTGCCATGCTCGCCTTTCTCAAACGCTAGTGACTTTGGATCGAGCTGTAAATACTCACCCAACACAGTACGAAGTAGGCTTCTGGCCAGCACATCGCGATGACGATCTTTAGCAAAGCGATAACGTGCATTGCGTTCACGCTCGTCAGCACTTAACAAGGGCTTACATAGAGCGGCTTGCGATTCATTAAAATCATCACAGCGTGCAATATAGAGATTGACGCTAGAATTTAATGCTGGCGCTTGCGATTCCAATTTACTCAATTCCAATACTCATTAATAGGTTTTTACGACCGACCGCGTTTTTATTTAAGATCGCTTGTTTAGCGCGATATAAAATTGTCTGACAAATCGATTATCAATCCACTTCTTTAACCATAACATCGATCTACCTTTATAGGACCAAGTCCCCTTCACTGCAATCGCACTGCCATCACTTAAATCAATTAATGCCAGATAATGCCGCTGAGGTTCAAAGGGCTTCAGCCTTGCGAGCCTTTTAGCGCGCCACGTGAATCTGCCTAAAGTCTGCATAAAATTATGATATAAAACCTCTGCATGACGCACAGCATAGACGCCATTTTTTTCATGAGGTTCCTCAAGCAAAGTTGCTATATCACCCGCTGCAAAAACATTAGCATGCGACAGGGAGCGCAAATCGCTATCAACCGCAATACAGCCTTGCTTATCTAATTGTATACCGGATGTTTTAAACAACTCCGGCGCTTGCTTTTGCGCAGCCCATAGACAAAAGTCATGGCTTAAGGTTTCATCAGCGCTACCAACAACTTGATTTTTTTCGACCTTCACTACTCTAAAATTACTAAGAATAGTGATCCCACAGCTGTAAAACTTTTCGAGTATTTGTTGTTGCGCTCTTTTAGGCAAGTCATTAAGAATATTGGCAGAGGATGATAGCAAAGTCAGCTGCACATAATCACTAAGCCCCTTATCTTGCAATGCACTATAAATGGCCAAACAAAGTTCAACTGAGGCTACTCCGCCCCCAACCACGGTTATTTTTTTGTAAGTACTATCTGACTTGTCTTGCGATGTGGTTTTAAGTTCAGAGAATGATTGCTGCAAAGATTGGCGGCAAGCGCTCCACCAATTTAATAAGTTCTCAACCGGCCTTACACTGCCACAATTAGCGTTAGCAAAATAACTGGGATTAACCGCTAATCCTGTATTCCAAAAATAATAATCGGCACTATCCACGGAATTATTATCGAGTTGTATTTGATTTTTTTCACTATCAAAAGCCCGCGCATTGGCCGCAATAAAACCAACGCCCAAGGCTTTGCATAAGTGTTTTATCGGGATTTTAGCTTCTTCCGCACTCAGGTTTCCGGCAATAACGCTAGGTAACATTCCCGAGTAATAGGCATATTCATTGGGGGAAATCATGGATACGGAATTATTATCAAAAGCGTTTTTAATATCGCGATTATTGGCTTCACGACCATCAAGCGCATACTTTAACAACAATGCATGCGCGTGCCCGCCACCGATTAACATCAACTTTTTCATGCTATCACTTATTTCTTATTGGCAAGCGAGAGAGAGACAACTATAAGAAATAATAATTGATAACATAGGCAATAGCCAAGATAGCCATCAGTGGAACAAACCATCGTGACAAACTCGCTTGCTGCTCTTCTGGCATGGGCTTTCCAAACCGCTCAAGTACAAATACTAATACAGCGAGCGCAACAAAAAGAACAAACAATATTTTAAATAAGTTTTCCAAGACTTTATCTCCCGGCGATAAAACTGGCTTAGGCTATTCGGCTACCGGCCAATCGCAGACTATCCCTGCGAAAGGATTTAAGCAAGAATACTAATCACCGCTATTAAACCTAATAAGCTAATCATTACCCTAGAGTTGATTTGCCGCATCACATCCAGCTCATTTTTAGCTTTGTCAGCATCGATCTCACTTGTTGAACCTTGGGTATTGATAGCAGAGTCGTCTACGACTGCATCCGCAACATAGGCCGCGTAGGCGGAACCGTAAATTGCCGCTAAGTTAATTTGTTCAAGTAATGATTTAACAGAATTTACCGCCATAAATTGATCACGAAGTACGTCCATAAAAGCGTTAAAGTCTGCACATAGCGCAAAACCAAAAGCCCAAATACGTGAGGGAAGCCAATCTAGAATGCCAACAATTGCATTGGCATTTTCTGCATAGCTTTCGGCATCCCAGTCATTTTCATCACCGGTAGGATCAGCAATCAATGCCGTGTCATCGGTTAACGAATAATCTCGACCGCTAACGATTTGGCAAAGACGATAAAATAGCGCGCCCGGCGCGCCAAGAATTAAAAACCAAAACACTACCGGAAACCAACGTTCATACGCTTGATAACTTATGCTCCGTCTTATAGACGCATGCGCAGAAGTAAAATCCTTACCCTCAACACTACTGCTTTCTGGATCAAATTCGCTGAGATTAAAATATTTATCGGCAGCATGTCTGACCGCCTCGGGATCGCTATGATTAAAAGAATCACGATACGCTTCTAACTTGCCAATAAAATCGCCGCGACCACAGGCGTATAACAACACTGCAATATTAATTAGCACTCCGGCCAAACCAAAAAACCAGCCTCCTAAAATATGCAATAACAAAGCTAGTGCAAAAACAGGTATTAACAGCAGCAAAGCCACTGCCACCGTTTCTCCCAGCTTGTTGCGATAGCTTATGTCAAGCCATTGATGCCAGCGAATAAAATAATCATCGCGCTGAAAAACCGCCGCACCGCCCCAAAACTGCATGGCGAGCCACGTTAATACAATCAATATAAAAACCATTAACCGTACTCCTTAATTAATATTTGTCGTTAGGTTTTGATCAACATGGGCTGCGCTTAACATACTGCGAAAACAAACCCAGTCAAAGCCTTTTCCCGGATCGGTTTTTCTACCCGATGCAATATCTTCATGACCAGTAATGCGCTTAGCCGCCATATCTGGATAATATTTCAACAGCGCTAAAGTCACTGCAAGCAATGCCTGATATTGCGCCTCTTCAAAATTATCGGTATCTGTGCCCTCTAGCTCAATACCAATACTGTAATCGTTACAGCACTCCCGCCCCTCAAAACATGATTGCCCCGCATGCCATGCTCGCGCATCAAAATTAACAAATTGCAGTAGCTCGCCCGTTCGGCGAATAAGCAAATGGGCCGAGACTTTAAGATCAGCGATCTGTTGATAGTAAGGGTGCTCATCCGGATTTAGCTGATTGCTAAATAACTGCTCTATTCCTTTACCGCCATACTTCCCAGGCGGCAGCGAGATACTATGTAGCACCAACAGATCGGGATTGACAGATTGCGGCCGATTATCGTAATTTGGCGATGCCAATTGTTTAGCTGTTGTTAGCAGACCGTTTTCTATAAGCACGTGTTTATGACCACTGCATTTATCAACCGATAAAAATATAAAACTATTTAATACAAAAACAGGGAAATACCCTGAAATTTACGCGGCAAATCGTTGGAATAACTGGCCAGTCGCAGCCTATCATAACGCGATAGCGTGAGGGCGAGAATACTGTAAAAGTAAATAATTGGGTTTAAAACCAGAGCGGCTTTAGAAAGGACTAAAAAAGCGCTAATTACAAACTATTAGCCGCGGTTTTTACCGCAGCAATAGCTTGTATCAGAATAAATTGAAATGGTTGACGAGTAAATCTACTAGGCGTGAGATGAAGTTGATGCTCGACTTTGACGCAGGTCATCGATTATTGACGATAAGGCCTTATCAAATAACTGCGCATCCTCGAGTAACTCCAGTGATTCCTGCTCTAATCTCAGTGCGAGAGCTTGAACCGTATACTCACCTGATTTTACGCCTGTTCGATTGGCAAAAATCCGCTTACCGCTATTGCGCAAAATCGCAACCAAACGACAACGCGTTTTTTTCTCATTATCGATAAACTCAACCCATTGGCCAACACCTAGCATTTTGGCCTTGGCGAAATAAGGACTGTTTTCATCAACTAATGGTGGTGTATTCTCATCGCCATTAGCTTCCAATGATTGACTCACTAAAACTTCGCTATCGGAACTGCTACTAGCGCTTTTATTTACATCCGAATCATTTACATCGACTTGAGAAGTCGCTGCACTCTCTTCCGCTTTTAAAGGTACCGACCGCTGCATCACTTCCATATGCAGATGTTCTAAATGGGCGAAAAACTCACCGGCAGCATAACCATCGTAATTAATAATATTTAAACCCTGACGCAAGGTTTTTAGCAAACTAGGAATGCGACGCATAATTTCAGTTCTATCAGACATCGAACGCTGTGGTGCCACGGTCCAAAGTAAATCGTCCATTGCCACTACAGCCGATTGCCACTCTGCGCTCTCCAACCCCTTTTTAAGATAGGTCAGAAATAACATATTGTTCCAGCTAGACTCAACCATCTTGCTAACAAATGCTGGGACAGTGTCATCAATCGCTCTGGATTTAATCAGCGCACTCACATAACTACGTGCACTTTCCGATTGATCGCGCCCTGCTTCTGCATCGACTACACGCTTTTCACGCAAGCTAGCACGTTTTTTCTCGTTTTCTACAAAGGAGATAAAGTCAGCTAAGACATCGGAGAATAATCCGGTATCGTCGTAAAAGTCATTGCTCACGCGCTCTACTGTGGCGCATACACACTGATACAAACTATCGTTTTGATAACCATCCTCAGCTACCCAACCCAAGGCGGCGGTTGTCATTTCATTAAGCAAACGTCTAGCTGGATGCGCTTTCTCATTAAAGAAACCGGCATCTTGCATAGCCACTTTAATTACCGGTATTTGCAGACGACTAATGGCGGCTTTCATGGGTTCAGCCAAACTTCTATCGTCGAGTACCAACTGAAATAACAAAGCGACCAAACCAATAACATCACGATCACTGCGACCGATCGAGTGATCACCACCCTCTGTCATCGCCTGCAAGGATTGCTGTAAACCATTGGTAAGCTGGCCGGGCATAAGTACACCGGGGCCATTACTTAAAATATCGTTATATCCCGGTAAACGCGCGGGATCACGCTGAATAGATGTTAGCAACTGGACTAGCAGTTCATGACCTACTGCTGGCGTTGCGCTCACGGGTAACAATTGCGCTGAGCCATTTACCGCACCGGGCATCATGCCTGCACCCGCCATATTAAAATGCTGCAGCAATTGCAATACATCTTGTGGATGACCCTGCTGAACGCCTTGTTGCGATAGCTGCTGTGGTATAGCTTGTGAGTTTGGTTGAGCAATATGATTTGCTCGCCCGTGCTGCGACTGAGCACCACGACCAGCGCGATGCTGGCTGGATCTAAAATCCGGTAGAACGTTATCGTTAATTAATTGCTCGTTAGCCTGCAAATACAGTTTTTCGAGCGTAGCGATAACGTGCTTGTCGTAAAGCTTAAACACCACCAATCGCGCTTTAATATCAATTGTAAATAACGCGCAAGCATCACAGAAGATATCGCATAGGCGTTGCGGCCCTAAGGGATTATTAAAACGATTAATTTCAGTATTGCTAAGACTACCTATACGCGCATATAACTCGGCAAGCGGTTGCGATAAATGCTTTTCAGCTTTGGCAACCATTGCATCAAAAGCTACCATCTCCTCTACCGCGTCATCAGCCATTAAAGACAAGCTGGAATCTAGCGAGGGTTCTTGTGTAAATGAGGCTTGAGAAGACACTCCAGTTTGATTGAAAAGAGCAACAAAGCCATTACCAAATAGATCAGCATATTGCGCCTCTGTATCAATACGTTTTAACCGAACCTCACGCATGGATTCAAAAAAGATATTCTGCTCACAATTGCTGGTCGCTTTTTCTGCCAACTCAAATAAAGCGTCATCAATTTTGTCAAACATATCCTGTAAACATTTGAGTAAACTAACACGTGTTTTATCCTGTAATCGCACCAATGGTTCGCTCATTTGCCTATGCAGTTTTGCTTTATAAGCGTCAGCACGGCCACGAGATGAGTCGCGACGCCCCGTCGGCTCGTCTGCTGGATTCAGGACTACGATGTTCGATTCGTTTTTCACGTTTAACCTAACCATTGTTGTCATTGACACTATGTATTGGACGTTATGCTTTAGAAACTTTCTTCAACCTATCGTCTTTAACGCCATGTCTTAAGTTGATGCCAGAACCCCAAAGTGGGTATCAGGCGGCCTAAATCCTTATGGCAAGCGGCAGAAGCCTTGTTTGCAGTAAGTTTCGACGCGTCTTAATGACGCATCTGGGCGACTTTTCGCTGTCCGTTTATCTTTTTCGCACAAATATGAGCACTTGAAATGAGTATAAACAATGCTGATTTATGAGTAGACTAGGCCTTTTCCTTCGCGAGCAGGAGTTCACATTTTGACCGCTTTTGTTGGCTAAAAGGAGACACGGTCGACACCCGACTATGAATCTCAAAGCCGCTGGGGTCTGAAAATCGAAGAAATTCGCCAATACTCGCGTCGATCAGCCGTAATTAGCTCAGCCGGGGTTAAATTTGCCAAGCTAGACAATGGAATCGCAATCAGGATATTAGTAGTACCGCTATGCCATCTGAACATCCCAACAAAAACCCACAAGGCTCTACCGGATTAGTTATGACGGTTATTGCCTGGTTGATCCTATTTGCGCTGCTGATTATTTATTTCACCAGTGAAGAAGAGCAGCGTTTTAATCCCAATCAGAATCCGGAATCCCTGCAAGTCGATGGTCGTACTACCTTAGTGCTAAACGCTAATCCACAAAATCATTTTGTTGTTACCGGCAAACTAAACGGCCACAAAGTTAAGTTTTTGCTCGATACCGGTGCGACTTTGGTTGCGGTACCGGAAGACATGGCCAATAAGCTTGGGCTAAACAAAGGACTTAGCGGGTACGCGCTTACCGCCAACGGCAAAGTTAAAACCTATAGCACTGAAATTGAAACGCTGCAGCTAGGTGATATTGTCTTACGCAATGTTGCCGCGGATATAAACCCGGGAATGAACGGTATGGATGAAATATTGCTAGGTATGAGCGCCCTATCTCGAGTTGAGTTTACTCAACGCGATGGGCAATTATTATTAAGCCAAGATTAATTAGCCAGCCAAGCTACGAGTTAAGCATAAAATACTATTCCACCTACTTACCAACCAATCAAAGAACAAGTCATTATGTTAGATAAAGATTTATTAAAAACCGATATTACTCGCTCAGTACGCGACGCTTTAACCGAAGATATTGGCAGCGGCGATATCACTGCCGAACTGATCGACCAAAACACTCAATACCACGCCACGGTAATTACTCGTGAAAACGCAATCTTATGTGGCGTTGACTGGGTTAATGAAAGCTTTAATCAACTTGACCCATCGGTTGATATCACATGGGCAGCCAAAGATGGTGATCGGATAGAACCCAATCAAACTTTATTTACCGTCAAAGGATCTGCACGCAGTATTCTAACGGCCGAGCGAACAGCGTTAAATTTTTTACAACTGCTTTCAGGCACTGCCACACTATGCGATCGTTATGCCAGCATGGTTCAGCATACCAAGGTAAAACTGTTAGATACCCGAAAAACCATACCCGGTTTACGCACCGCGCAAAAATATGCCGTTAGCTGTGGCGGTTGTTATAACCATCGCATTGGTCTTTACGATGCCTATTTGATTAAAGAAAATCATATTGCGGCTTGTGGTTCAATTACCGCTGCGATTTCGCAGGCAAAAACTAATCATGCTGATATTCCAGTTGAAATCGAAGTAGAAAACTTAAGTGAGTTCGCGCAAGCATTAGATGCAAAAGCGGATATCATTATGCTGGATAATTTTTCAATTGCGGATTTGGAACAAGCGGTAAAAGAGAACCAAGAGCGGGCAAAGCTGGAAGCATCTGGGAATGTAAATGAGGATACTTTAGCTGGACTGGCGGCAACCGGCGTTGATTATATTTCTATTGGTGGTTTAACTAAAAATGTAACGGCGGTTGATTTATCTATGCGGTTTAGTAGCGAATAATGGCAAGCTAAAAACTAATCTTGAAATAAACCGCCACCAAAAAAAAATGGAAAAAAAACCGCAGCTATTGCTGCGGTTTTTTGAACTAACTATCGTCTATTAAACACGACACTCAGCTGGTACTTTGTTGTTATCTGCTGCTGCGCCAACTGCACAAGCCCATACAATAACACTGTCGGCATTAACCGTAGGTGAGAAGGTTAGCGTCGCACCACCAGCTGCAGTGGTTGTCACAACTGTAATAACGCCAGTCGCATCCGCACAAGCTAAGCTAGCCAAGTTAGTAGTAGCTACAGTAGAGGCAGTAACACCGCGGCATGCACCCGCTGCAATTGTGCCACCATTGTTAGCGATATTCTCGCCAATTGTTGATTTCGCGCTAGACGCTGCAACCATTGCCTCAGTTACACGAGCTCGAGTTGTATAGTCTTGGTACGCAGGCAGTGCAACCGCCGCTAAAATACCTACGATCGCAACAACGATCATTAATTCAATAAGTGTAAAACCTGACTGCATTTGCTTTTTCATTGTATAACTCTCCAGTAATTAAAATAGTTTCGGCGAATCGATTTAATACTCCGACCCTCAAACAATAGACATAAAAATATATCCGTGCATATTTATTTACTCAATTAGCGTGCCAAGATCACAAAACATCTGCTTTGCGCTTAAATATCAAACAGATACGAGATGTAAAACCTGATTTACATAAATCCTCTATGTGACAAAGCGCACGATTAAATATCACACAAAGTCAACTAACGACAAATATTGTCACTTGCGGTTTATTTTCGAACGCTAAATGAGCAAGCAGACTAAATGGTATCTCAACTTAGCCCAATACTACTGTGACAATTTTCCTGAATAGTAGGAATAAAATCTGCCGATAACTGCATCATTTAAACCATAAGACAACTATTTGTAAAAAAACCGGGACGCGTGCAGTAAAAATGTCCCAGTCATCAACGAAAAACTTATGTTTTTCAACATCATTGCTATACTTTTCAGGCTAACGCTAATTCCATGGTTTATCTCGTTCAAAAATGATTCTATTTTGAACAGCTTATTGTTTGGCGAAAACGTAGAAATAGCTAGCCCGTACTCATGAGCAAAAACCGTTCAATTTATAAGGCTTTAACCATTTATGAATGCCAGTGTTGTTATGCCGCTATCCGGTGTTGCCCGACGTTTGATCACCGATGCGATCATTGATGAGCCGCAAGCTCAGCAAGCTCTCCAAGAAGCCTCCCAGCAAAATCTCTCGCTGGTTTCTTATTTGGTGCAAAATGGTATTGCGGATGGCAGCTTAATTGCCAACGCTATCGCCGATGAATTTGGTTCACCCCTGCTAGATGTATCAGCATTAAGTAACGATTCGCTACCCAGCGAATTGGTAGACCCCAAACTTATTCGTATGCACCATGCTTTGCCGCTGTTTAAGCGCGGTAATCGCCTATTTATTGGTGTGTCTGACCCCACGAATCTTCGCGCCCAAGACGAAATAAAATTTCATACCGGCTTAAGCACTGAGGCTATTCTGGTTGAAGAAGGCGCGTTAAGCGCAGGTATTGCAAAATACCTTGATGATGAAGAAGCCGCTTTTGGCAATAAGCTCGCCAATCTAGATGATGCAGGATTGGAAGATCTTGATATAGAAGCCGTTGACGAAGACGGTGCGGATCAAGAAGTTAGTTCAGACGTAGATGACACTCCCATTGTGCGCTTTGTTAATAAAGTGCTAATCGATGCTATAAAAGGTGGCGCATCCGATATTCACTTTGAACCCTACGAAAAAACCTACCGCGTTCGCTTTAGAACTGACGGAATTCTGCATGAAGTTACTCGACCACCTAACAACCTTGCACCCCGTTTAGCCGCGCGACTAAAAGTCATGTCACAAATGGATATCTCCGAGCGTCGGGTCCCGCAAGATGGCCGGATCAAAATGAAGCTATCTAAAACCCGTGCAATTGATTTCCGGGTGAATACATTACCTACGCTATACGGCGAAAAAATTGTACTGCGGATACTAGACCCTAGCAGCGCTCAAATGGGTATCGATGCGCTGGGTTATGAAGAAGATCAGAAGAAACTGTTTTTGGATGCCATGCACGAACCGCAAGGTATGATTTTGGTTACGGGCCCAACCGGTAGTGGTAAAACCGTTTCGCTTTATACCGGCCTAAATATCCTAAATACAACCGAACGTAATATCTCAAGCGCAGAAGATCCGGTTGAGATTAATATGGAAGGTATTAATCAGGTCCATGTATCTAACAAGGTGGGGCTGACGTTTTCACAAGCACTTCGTGCATTTTTACGTCAGGATCCCGACGTCATTATGGTTGGTGAGATTCGTGATTTGGAAACCGCCGAAATCGCAATCAAAGCTGCGCAAACCGGCCATATGGTTATGTCTACGCTGCATACCAATAGCGCCGCTGAAACCATAACTCGTCTATTAAATATGGGCATACCCGCATTTAACGTGGCAACTTCGGTAAGTTTGGTTATCGCTCAACGATTGGCACGTCGCTTATGTGATCATTGCGCGGAACCCGCTGATTTACCTCGCGAAACTTTATTAGCCGAAGGTTATGATGAGGATGATATCGAAGTTGCTCAAATCCGACGACCCGTTGGATGTGATAAATGCAACGGAGGCTACAAAGGTCGAGTCGGAATCTATGAAGTTGTTCGCATTACGCCACAGCTACAACGTATTATTATGGAAGGCGGTAATTCGATGGTATTAGCAGAAGCTGCCGAACAAGCTGGCTTTAACAATCTCAGAAAATCTGGATTACGCAAAGCAGCAATGGGTTTAACCAGTTTGGAAGAAGTTAACCGGGTAACTAAAGACTAAACAGTTACCAAATGATATCGACGCAATTTAAACTGATAGCAATTGAGAGTGAGTAATGGCCACACAAGCAGCTAAATTACAAACCTATATCTGGGAAGGGAAAGATCGCGCAGGCAAGGTAGCCAAAGGCGAAATGCAAGTGCCGAATCAAACGACGGCTAAAGCGCAGCTTCGCAAGCAAGGCATAGCGATTAAAACAGTTAAGCGAAAGCCAAAATCTTTATTTGGCCCCAGCAAAAAACCGATTAAAGCAAGCGATATTGCGGTTTTTACAAGACAACTTGCAACCATGATGAAAGCGGGTGTTCCATTGGTGCAGGCTTTTGATATTGTTGCTGAAGGCCTTGATAACCCATCGATGAAAGAGCTCGTTTTCGGAATCAAAAATGAAGTTGCATCGGGTACCGGCCTCGCGGTGTCGATGAGTAAACATCCACGTCATTTTGATGACTTATTTTGCAGTTTGGTCGACTCAGGTGAGCAGTCCGGCGCTCTGGAAACCATGCTTGACCGTGTAGCAACTTATAAAGAAAAAACTGAAGCATTAAAATCTAAAATCAAAAAAGCAATGACTTACCCAATCGCTGTAATTTGTGTTGCGATAGTCGTTACTGGCATACTACTTGTGAAAGTTGTTCCGCAATTTGCAGAAACTTTTAGTAGTTTTGGTGCTGATCTACCCGCTTTTACCCTATTTGTCGTAAAGCTATCGGAGTTTGCGCAAGCGAACTGGTACATAATATTGGGTTTGATTATCGTCGCAGTAATAGCTTTTAGAGAAGCCGTAGTTAGATCAAAAACGTTCTCCGATAACGTTGATAGAATAACCTTGAAGCTACCAATAGTCGGGCCAATAATAAATCAGGCTGTTGTAGCACGTTTTGCTAGAACGCTTTCAACAACTTTTGCTGCAGGTGTTCCACTGGTAGATTCCTTAGATTCTGTAGCAGGTGCCGCTGGTAACGCCGTGTATGCCAAGGCAATCGCGAAAATTCGGGATGAAGTCACGGCGGGTTTGCAGTTAAACCAAGCTATTCGGAACACCAACCTCTTTCCAAGTATGCTAATGCAGATGGTTGCAATTGGTGAAGAGTCTGGAGCACTCGATGAAATGTTAGAAAAAGTTGCATTGCATTACGAGGTAGAAGTTGACAATTCAGTTGACGGCCTAACCGCACTACTTGAACCGCTAATAATGTCTGTTTTAGGTGTATTGATCGGCGGACTAATGATTGCCATGTACCTACCAATCTTCCAATTGGGTTCGGTCATGTAAGAGCCTCTCACATCCTCTTCGTTTTATTTATTATCAATCGCAATCGGCAGTTACATGTCGGTTGCGTTATTCAAAACTCAATACATCCCCTCTTTGATTTTTATTTGAGCAGTCCATGCAAGCACTTAATTTAATTCTAGAAAACCAAACCCTATTTATTATTTGCTGCGCCCTCTTCGGCCTTATGGTTGGCAGTTTCCTCAATGTCGTGATCTATCGATTGCCGGTAATGCTAGAGCGCGAATGGAAACGCGAGAGCGCCGAGGCCCTTAGCCAATCAGACGCAGACAATACTGATGACGAAGCGTTCAATTTAGTCACACCCCGATCACGCTGCTCCAAATGCCAAAGCCCTATCCATGCTTGGCAAAATATACCCGTGATCAGTTTTTTATTACTCGGCGGAAAATGCAGTAACTGCAAAACGGCTATTTCATGGCGCTACCCCTTAGTTGAGCTAATTACAGCCGTACTTACCGCCATTGTTGCATGGCACTTCTTTCCTTCATCTTATGCAGCGCTGGCAGCTATCGGACTTACATGGGCACTTATCGCGCTTACCGGTATTGACTACGACACCTATCTGCTCCCGGACAATATAACTTTACCTCTGGTTTGGCTGGGTTTAATCGCTAATTATTTTGGCTTGATAACATCCTTCGAAAGCGCTTTTTGGGGCGCGATTGCCGGCTATATGTCGCTGTGGTCAATCTTCTGGCTATTTAAATTAATCACCGGCAAGGAAGGTATGGGCTATGGTGACTTTAAATTACTTGCGGCACTAGGTGCCTGGCTTGGCTGGGAAATGTTACCGGTGATTATTATCTTGTCTTCGCTGGTCGGTGCGGTTGTTGGAATCGCACTAATGGTTTTTGCTAACCATGAAAAAACCAAACCCATTCCCTTTGGGCCTTATCTTGCAACCGCCGGTTGGATCGCTATGATATGGGGCGCAGAACTTCATAATATGTATTTGAATTACGCGGGGCTGTCCTAAGCGAATCAAAATAGTGGCAAGGATTTACTGGTCAATATGATCGGATAAAGCCGCAGACAATAAAGAAAGTAGACGATCAACTTGCGCAGCACGCTCCTCCATCGGAAAGCTCAACATATTAATACACAAACCAAATGCGGTATCGACCGCTAGCGTAGCTAGAGAAACCGCATCAACATCCAATCTTATTTCTTTTTCGCTCTGCAACTTTTCAACAAATTTTGCTGCCATATCGTAAGAGTAATCTAGCTTTTCTTTTCTTAACAACTTGAGTTGTGGATGCGTTAAGGAGTAGGTAACCAAATTACATCGAACACGCCACTCGGTATCTGATAATTCATCTAGTGGCAGCAGTGTTAGAAACAATGGCTGAAAATCGGTAAGACCAAGAAACTCCTCACCATACATCTCACTTAATCGCGCCTCAAATCGCTCATCACACCAGTTAAGCGCACCAAGCACAATCTGGTCTTTGTTTTCAAAGTAATGCGATAGAATACCTAGCGAGCAATTACTGGCTTTGGCAATACGACGCGTCGTTACTGCCTCTAACCCTTCGCTCGCGATAATTTGAGCAGTGACTTCAACAATTTCCTTACGCCGCTGTTCATGGTCAACAATTTTTGCCAAAACAATAACCCTCTGTATCAAGCTCGTTATCTAGCTATATACTTTCGATATATTCCAGTTAAGCGTTTAATGCTATGCGTTTTTACTATAAAAAGAAATAGAAACAATGTATAAGTTGTACCAGCACATTTTTCATTCAACTCTTAACCATCCGCTCTTGAAAATAACGCTAGCAAATCCACTTGCTTAAAACCTTAAGAGTTTCTTAATAACTCGCTAACAATATTCTCTAGCTGGCGTAAGGTTTGGCAACTACTCGAGTAATGCACCGCCGATAAATACCTGGGCATTTCAGAGTCACCAACAGACCAAAAACCACGCGACTCGGGATTTAACCAAATAATCCGATTACAGCGCTGATAAATTTCTTTGAGAATACCCAGCTCTGGATTGCCGCCATTATTACGTCCATCGCCAAGAATAATCACAGTACTACTAGGCCGTAAATCATCCATCGCCAAAGTAGAAAAATCTTTTAGACTATCGCCATAACTACTAGAACCAAAACCCCATTGTTGATTAACTCTTTCGATGGCCTGCTCAACGGGTAACTCCTTGAACAGATCACTCACTTCGCCAAGATTTGATGAAAACGCAAACGCGCGTGTTTTAGGCAATAGATCCGATAAGCCATATAAAAACATCAATAAAAATTTGCTATACGCTGCAACTGAACCACTAACATCACATATCGCAAAAATCTCAGGCCGCTCTTTCTTTTTGGTTTTCCAATAAGTATCAAATAACACGCCGTCATGACTAATATTGTGACGCAAGGTTTTTGCAATATCGAGTTGACCACGTCGATGTACTTTTCTTCTACGCGCGTATCGCGCAACCAGTGCTTTAGACATCTTATAAACCAATGCCTGCATGGCTTCAAAATGCCTTTGCTCGATGCGTGAAAGATTGGCGTTTTGTAAAATATCCTCACGCAATTGTCGGCTAGAGGCATCGGCATTCAAAACCAATTGCTGATCAACAAAGTCTGTTACTTGTTCGCGTAATCTTAGCACGGCTAAGCGAAGCAGCTCGGCCTGCTGTTGTGCCGCGTCAGTACCACTGGCCAGAGCACTTATCACCTGCTCAACATCACTTATCTGCATGGACTGCAAAATGCGATAGCGATAAAGCGAGCGCTGAGTCACGTATTGAATAGTATCTAACTGATTCGCTTGTGCAGCAGCTTGCAACTGCATAGCAAGCGCAACCTGATCGCTCTCCAGCATCGCTTGTAATACTTGTTCCAAAACCGATTCAGAATCGCTTGCGCCGCCAGCGGTTTCCGAACTATCTGAATGTTCACTAGCAGAATTATTTG
>CAJQQO010000084.1 GCA_905480475.1 uncultured Pseudomonadales bacterium
TATCGTTTAACCGCTAATATCAAAATAATAAATAGTGAAACTACTAGTGCGCTGTGTGGCTCAGCTATTGACCTTAAACCTCACCATTACCCAGCGCTAATAGATCACCCAGTGCTTTTTTGATAATCTGGCTTCAATAAATTTTTTTTTCAAAAACAGCTACAGGTGCCTCCATGCTTAAAGATCAAAAAATCCTCGTTACTGGCGCAACCGGTCAGGTTGCTCGCCCCATCGCCGAAGCCTTAGTCAAAAATAATGAAGTCTGGGCCGCTGCTCGCTTCTCTGACGCAAAAGCCAAAGCTGAGCTTGAAGCGCAGGGTATTAAATGTGTTAGCTTTACTATGGGTGATGAAGACCTGGCTTATATGCCCGACGTCGATTATGTTATTCACTGTGGTGCAAACACTTTTCCTAAAACGCCGGAAATTGGTATTGCAGATAATGCTGAGGGAACAGGTTTTTTAATGAAGCGCTACCGCAATGCCAAAGCGTTTTTTCATATGTCATCCGACTCGGTATACCGCGATAGCGAAGATCCAAAAACATTGATCGACGAATCGGCGGGCCTAGGTGGTTATTCGGTTTATGCGCCGCATTATGCAATGAGTAAATTAGTTTCAGAGGGCGTTGTTCGTTTTCAGGCGCGTGATTTACAACTGCCAACGGTTATAGCACGCTTGGATGTTGCTTACGGTTTATGTGGTCATGGCGGTGTGCCGACGGTGTTGTATCAGTTTATGCAAGGCGGTATGGCGTATACACAAAAACATAATGGAGAGAGTTACTGCTGTCCGATTCATGAAGAGGATATTATTGAGCAAGTTCAAGGCTTGCTTGAGCATGCGTCCACTCCGGCTCTAACAGTTAATCTTGGTGGTGATGAAGTGGTAACGGTAGAGGAGATGATTCGTTATATTGAATCGCTTACCGGTCTTACTATGAAGATTGAAGAAGGTGAACTCGCTAGCTGGCAAATGAAAGTGGTTGATCCAACATTGCGTAAAAAGCTTGCCGGACCTTGTAAAGTTACATGGAAAGACGGTATCCGGCAGATTCTTGAAACTCGTTTTCCGGGTAGCATTGTTAATTAGAATTGTATTAACCAGAACCGTGTTGCCAAGCAGTGTGCTATTTAGGAATTAGATTATGTCAGATAATACCTTACACAATACATTGCACAACAACAAAGGCCGTATTGCATTGGTAACCGGTGCCGGTAGTGGAATTGGCCGTTCTGCTGCCGAATTATTTGCCGAGCAAGGTGCGATTGTTATTGCGGCGGATATTAATTTTGAAGCGGTTAATCAAACTGTGGAGGGGATTCAAACACAAGGCGGACAGTGTCAGGCTATTACAATGGATATTGCTAACGAAGCATCGGTTGAAAGTGTTATCGCTTTTATTAAAAAAGAGTTTGGCCGTTTAGATATCGCATTTAACAACGGCGGTATCTCTGACGCACAGCATTCGTTTATTGATTTCCCTACTGACAGCTTTGATCGAATGATTGATATTAATTTAAAGGGCGTGTTTTTATGTTTAAAGCACGAGCTTAAGTTAATGAGCGAGCAAAAAGCAGTGGATGGTTTACGTGGTCAGATAGTTAATACCTCATCGGGTGCAGGTTTGACTCCCGCACCCGGTCAGCCACATTACACCGCGGCTAAACACGCGGTATTAGGCTTAACCCGCTCGGCGGCACAAGAGTTTGCGCGCAAGGGTATTCGGGTTAACAGCGTATTACCCGGCTTAACGGAGACCGGAATGATTCATAACCAACCCAAAGAAATGTTAGAAGGTTTGGCGCGTATGTCGCCCACGGGTAAGTTAGGGCAGTCGATTGATGTTGCACGAGTAGCCGTATGGTTGTGTTCACCTGAGTCACAATGGGTCAATGGACAAGCGATTGTTGCCGATGGTGGTGGCTTGATGCATTAATGATAAGTACCCGCTTTTCGTTTCAGGAAAATAGCGACAGCTAGAAAAAGTTTGTCATACCGAGTATCTGTTGATTTTGTCGAAAGGAGTCGACTTATGTGTTGCAGCATAAGGATTCGCAATACCTATTGCAAATAGCAATTCACAATTCACATGGGACGCATTGTAATACGATCGGATTACAGTCGAGAATTTAAAGATGCGCTCTGAATTAATGATGGCGGTTAATAAAAAGATCGAAACAGATGGATATAATCAAACCGAAGCGGCGGCATGTTTGGAGATTAGTCAGCCCCGCGTAAGTGCTTTATCGCGGGGCAGAATTGATTCGTTCCGGCCTGATACGCTGGTGAATTTTGCTCACAGGCTTGGGTTACGGGTTAGTATAAAAATAGCAGCCTAGTTTTCTGGCTTAGCAGAGGGTTGATGTTTTAGTTCCTCGATCTCGTTAATCGGCAAGGCTGTAATTTTATGAACAAAGGCAATTTCAGAGCCTTCAGCTAATAGTTTTAGAGCGGTTTCTCGTTTTGCTCGTTGCATGCCTTTCTCCATACATTCTTCGACAACCATCGCTTTTACGGCTTCTTCAAAATTCATCAGTTCACGCATTAATCTTGTTGGTATTTGCGCTTGGTTAATAGCACTAAAAAATTTTTTAGTGTCGTCGATATTACCTGTGCTAAACAGGTAGTCCAATAATGATTTTAGTAACTCTTGTTCTTCACAGCGGTTCATTGGCCAAGGTATTGCGGCTAGAATTTCTAAGGCTGTATCTGTTAAATCCTTTTTGCGTATATGCTTCATGGCTAGTGCTAAAGGCCCTACCCATTCTTGTTGCTTTAATTCCTTATCTGTCAGTTGATTGACGTCGATTGAGTGCAAATCGTAATAAAGTACTTCTTCCATTATGCCTAAAGGGTCATCAAAGCAATTTTGTAAGGCGAATGAATAAGGGTAGGGGCTGCGCTCGCCATTATAAAACACCACCGCATAAACGGCGGGTAATGCCTTGTCGGGGTTTTGCTTGCGAAAACTATTAAGAAAATTTAGCAGGTAATGGTGCACTCTAAACGATAATAGCTTTTGCGCAGTAGATTGATGCTCTACGAGCAAGGTTAAATACGCGCGTTTATTGGCTAGCTCGCAGTGAAAGGCTAAATCACTTAAGCTTTCCTATAAATAGCTATCGATATAGCTTTGCTTAAGTAATAGCAGCGTATCGGTGTTGAGTGCAGCCGTTATTTTTTTCAGGAAATGATGGTAAATAAAATCAATGGCAGTAGGTTTATGTTCCATCGAAGCGCGAAAGAATTTATCGTGGTTGGTATGTGGTTTTTGCTTTGAATTTGACATGATGTGATATCCCTATCGTAGTGAGTATTATTCAATCCCTCCTGTATTGAACTAGCAGCAAGATTAACGACTGATTTTCGAGCCGTCAACGATAAGTTTTTTTGCCCAGGTTTATTTGAATATGAAATATTAAGGACTAAAGTGCTTGTCGAAAGTATTGCGAAGCAATGTAAAGATGCTGGCGTTAAGTCTATCCATTTGTTTGCTGCTGAGAGTACAGAGGGCTTTTATAATCAGCTGGGATTTCAAGCAATGCCAGCCAATATGCCGGGTATGCGATATCAGCCAAAGACGCTTACAATGTGATTTTTTTAAAGCTGCGATTTTAAAGGTAGCTCAGTAGTATTTTTAATTTCTGTTACTGCAATATGTGAATGCACTTCACCTATATGTGGCAGGTTCGTTAAATGCTCGCGGACAAATAATTCGTAGCGTCGAATATCTCGCGCAACTATCTTCAACATATAATCCCAGCTGCCTGCCATCGTGTAACACTCAATAACCTCAGGCAGTAGTTTCACTTCGGCTTCAAAGTCTTCCAAATACTGTCTACCTTGAGTCGATAGATTAATGGTAGCGAACACCACAACATCCATCCCAAGCTTTTCACGGTTTAAAATGGCTACCCGCTTTTGAATCAGCGCATCCTGCTCCAGCTTATTGATTTTGCGCCAGCAGGGCGATTGCGACATATTCAGCCGTTCGGCAATTTCCTGAGTGGTCAGGCTGGCGTCTTGCTGTAACAGCCCCAAAATCTTTACGTCTTGTGTGCCTAGCTCACTGTTCATATTCATCTCCGTATCGCCAGCTTAAGTAGGTTTTATGCGGTAATTGCTTTTGAATATATTAAGCTGAAATTGCCACGTGATGGCAAGCAATATGCGATAAATTCCAAATTCCTGACATAAATATACCCATTAACTGCTTTTACTCTCTTATAAAGAATCTTTGATTAGTTTGATTTGCGGCTAACTAAAGCGGGAAGGTAGGCGAAAAAATGAGGATACGGCTTGAGTCTGCCTCGGTTAGAAATAATTTTTCTAAATGGTTCGCTAAGAAGGAATAGATATTCGTAAATTGAAAAAATTAAGCATATATAGCCTGACTTCTATTGCTAAGATTGCATATCACAATCATTACGCTATTGCTTGTGCTCATAAGGCCTTATGCAGTTTGGCACTCGCAAGCTGTTAGCGATAGTCATTGAATATTCATGTAATCCTATCAGGTGTTAGGCATGTCAAACGCTACTGTATCAAAGGCAGCTTTATCTAGCGCGGCTGGTTTAGCTTCATTAAGTTCAAGCGCAGCTGTTTCAAATTCAAAAACTGCAACTCACAAGGTGAAGTTTATTGCGGGAAACAGCCTATCTATCCCGACGTTAAAACTACTTAAAGCCGATGGCGCTGAATACAAAGGCGGCTCTGCTGCTAATCTCGATAAGGAAACCGCATTGCATAGTTATAAAACTATGCAATTTATAAGGGTGCTCGATGATCGTATGGTTGCCGCCCAGCGTCAGGGTCGGCTTAGTTTTTATTTGACCTGCACTGGCGAAGAGGCAGCGGTAGTAGGTTCAGCCGCTGCATTACAGCCCACCGATATGATTATGGGTCAATACCGTGAACAAGCGGCGTTGCGCTATCGCGGTTTTACTACCGAGCAGTTTATGGGGCAGTTAATGGGTAACGAGATGGACCTCGGTAAAGGTCGACAAATGCCTGTTCACTATGGCTCTAAAGAACTCAATTACATGACCATTAGCTCGCCACTTGCTACCCAAATCCCTCAAGCCGCAGGCTTTGCTTACGGACAAAAACTTGCAGACAAGGGTGATTGTACCGTGTGTTACTTTGGCGAAGGTGCAGCATCAGAAGGCGATTTTCATGCCGGACTTAATATGGCCGCTGTGCAAAATGTGCCGGTGATTTTTATTTGTCGCAATAACGGATATGCAATTTCGACACCGGCAGAAGAGCAGTTTAAAGGAGACGGCATTGCTTCGCGCGGTGTGGGTTATGGTATCCAAACGATTCGTGTCGATGGTAATGATTTATTGGCCGTGTATTCAGCCACCGTCGCCGCCCGCGAATTCTCCGTTAACAATAACCAGCCTGTACTTATCGAATGCATGACTTATCGTCTAGGCGCGCATTCAACATCCGATGATCCCAGTGGTTACCGAAGTAAATCCGAAGAAGATATCTGGCGCGAAAAAGATCCTATTGCTCGCTTTAAAAACTGGCTGCTAAAAAAACAGTGGTGGAGTGACGATGAGGACAAAGTGCTACTGGAGCAGTATCGTTCAGAGGTTCTGGCAACACTTAAACAAGTTGAAAAGCTACCGCTGCAAGCGTTTGATAGTTTAATTACTGATGTTTATGACCAGCCGACTCAACAATTGCAGGAGCAGTTTGACGCTTTAAAAGAACATCTGGGCAAATACCCAGAGCATTACCCTACCTCAGCAGGGAGCCTATAAATCATGGCGACGATGAATTTATTACAGGCGATCAATAATGCGCTGGATTTGGCGATGGCGGCTAACGATCAGGTGCTGTGCTTTGGTGAGGATATTGGAAAATTTGGCGGGGTATTTCGTGCCACCAGCAAGCTGCAAGAGAAATATGGCAAAGACCGTTGTTTTAATACGCCGTTAACCGAGCAAGGTATTGCAGGTTTTGCAATAGGGCTTGCCGCCCAAGGTTCGGTGCCGGTCGCGGAAATTCAATTTGCCGATTATATTTTTCCTGCTTTCGATCAAATCGTTAACGAAGCCGCTAAATTCAGATACCGCTCTGGCGATCAGTTTAATGTGGCGGGTTTAACGATACGCACGCCTTATGGTGGAGGGATTGCCGGTGGGCTTTACCACTCACAATCACCGGAAGCTTACTTTTGTCATACGCCGGGTTTAAAAGTCGTTGTGCCTAGTAATCCTTATCAGGCCAAAGGTTTATTGTTGGCATCGATAAACGATCCCAACCCGGTAATATTTTTTGAACCCAAACGTATTTATCGCGCGTCTGAAGGACAAGTGCCTGAGCAGACCTACGAGATTCCATTAGGTGTTGCAGAGGTCATAAAGCACGGCAGTGATATCACCTTGCTAGGCTGGGGCGCACAAATGGAATATCTGTCTAAAGCAGCTGACAAAGCTGAGCAAGACGGTATTAGCTGTGAAGTTATTGATTTGCGCACGCTGTTGCCATGGGATATCGAGACGGTTGAGCAATCGGTTAATAAAACCGGACGATTGTTAATTACTCATGAAGCACCGCGCACGGGTGGTTTTGCTGGCGAAATTTCTGCCAGCATTCAAGAGCGTTGTTTTTTATCACTTGAATCGCCAATCGCGCGAGTGACCGGTTTGGATACACCGTTCCCGCTTGCATATGAAAAAGAATATATGCCGGGTTATTTAAAAATTTACGATGCGATTAAAAGCACGCTCGCTTATTAATCCCTATTTGAACAGAGAGATTTTTAACTCAGTGTTTATCAACCGCGAGCTATTTCAAGGCTAGTTGAAATGTCATTAGAAGATTTTATATTGCCAGATATCGGCGAAGGTATCGTTGAGTGCGAACTCGTTGAGTGGCGCATAAAAGAAGGTGATTTTATTCAAGAAGATCAATCCGTCGCCGATGTCAGCACCGATAAAGCGGTGGTTGAAATTACCGCTATGCACACGGGGCGCGTTGACAAACTCTATTATCAGCAGGGTGAAATTGCAAAAGTGCATACGCCGTTATTTTCTATTGAAGTTGAAACGGCTGAAGTTTCAACTTCATCTACCGATACAGACAAAACCATCGCCGATAATGAAACCATTATTGATTTTATTCTGCCCGATATCGGTGAAGGTATTGTCGAATGTGAAGTAGTTGAATGGTTAGTTGCCGAGGGTGAAGAAATCGAAGAAGATCAGCGTATTGCTGATGTGAGTACCGACAAGGCGCTAGTAGAAATTCCATCGATGCATACAGGTCGAGTGGTTAAGTTATATTATGCACAAGGTGAAATAGCAAAAGTACATTCGCCGATGTTTGCAATTGCGGTTAAAGCTATTGCGTCTAATAGAGGTGTTGAACTTTCTAGCTTACCGAAAAAAATCGAATGTGCAGGCGCGCAAAGCAATAAAGCTTTAGCTGTTGAACAGCAGCAAGTATTAGCGACACCGGCGGTACGCCGTATTGCGCGTGAAAATAATTTGAATTTGAGTTTAGTTCCAAGCTCTGGAAAAAATGGCCGCGTATTGAAAGAAGATGCGCTAAATTATTTGCAGCAATTAGCGGTTGGTCAATCTTCCACGCAAGCAATCCGGCCATCGCTTGTTAGTCAGTCAGTGGTAGTTAAAGACACGGCTGCAAATACACAGATATCTGCGTCCAGCACCTCTGCAATTGCTTCTCGTTTTTCCCAAGATATCATTGGTGCTTCTAAAGATATTGTTAGCGCAACACAAGACTCTATAGAACCGATCAAAGGTATACGCGCCATTATGGCGAAAACAATGATGGAATCGGTGACTACGATTCCGCATTTCACCTATGCCGATGAAGTCGATATGAGTAATCTTATTGCGCTGCGTACAGAGTTAAAAGAAGTCTACGCTAAGCAGGGCGTGCGTTTAACAATGATGCCTTTTTTTATCAAAGCGCTTTCCTTAGCCATTAAGAGATACCCAATTTTAAATAGTCAGGTCAATGAGGATTGTACGCAGTTACATTATTTGGCCAGCCATAATATCGGTATGGCAGTTGATTCGCCTATGGGGCTATTGGTGCCGAATATTAAAAATGTGCAGGACTTAAGTATTATCGATATAGCTGAGCACTCCAATCGTTTAACTGAACTGGCGCGAGCAGGGCGGCTTAGCCCCAGCGATCTAAAAGGCGGCACGATAACTATTTCTAATGTCGGCGCAATTGGTGGAACGGTAGCAACGCCTATTATTACTAAGCCAGAAGTCGCTATTGTTGCTCTGGGTAAAGTGCAATCCTTACCAAGATTTGATGAGTCAGCTAGCGTTGTGGCGCAAAAAATTATGACAATCAGCTGGTCCGGTGATCATCGAGTGATAGATGGCGCGACTATGGCGCGGTTTAGTAATTGCTGGAAGGCGTTTTTGGAAAATCCATCTTCAATGCTAATGGCGATGAGTTAAAGAGTGCTAACGGTTTTTTAAAAGACAGACTAATAGTTCTGATCTAGCTAACGATGGGCTAACTAATAATAAGCATAGCGGATACACGCTAATAGTATTGGGAGATTAATATTGTCTCAAAATCGCGATCTGCAACATTTTTATATTAACGAAGAGCAGTCCTTTTATCTGCTAAGCCATAAAGATGCGCGCAAGTTAAAGGACTGGATTTCACTTTGTCAGTCGCAGCTAGAACAGCTTGGTTATACCGATATAGAGCTGATAGGCAAGGGTGCTTATGGTTTTGTGTTTGGCGGTATCGCGCAAGCGAATCGCGAAAAAATCAGCAAAGTGCACTTCCTTCAACAGTATGACGATAAACATTTTGTCTTTAAGTTTTCTCGCATTACGCTTGCGCAGCATATTCAGGATCGGCTTGAAGAAGAAAGCTATATGTTATCGCAAGTCGACGATACGCTAGTTCCGAAATATATCGACTTCCAGCGCGTACATGGCCAATCGATATTAATGATGCAGCGCGCGCCGGGTATTAATCTGGAGCAGCTATCACTTAAAAAAGGCCGGCTCTCTCCTCGACTGCTGCTAAAAATCGCCTCGCAATTTGCCGATATTTTATTGGGCTTGCGTCAAGAGGCCAAACTAAACCAGCGATCGGTGATTGTACATGGCGATATTAAACCGTCCAATGTTGTATTTGATGAGCAAAGCGAAACTATTGCGCTGATCGATTGGGGAGCGGCTGTTTATGCCCAGCTTGATGAGAGTGGACAAGCCACCACCACAGAGGGCTTGGCTACGCTGTCCAATGACCTACAACAAACCAATGCCAAACTTGGCGATATCTATTTTATTGGTGAAGATCAATTTACCGGTGGGCTTTCTAGCCCGCGATTTGATGAGCAAGGCGTTGCTGGCTCGCTCTATGCGTTGGCATCGGCGCAGTCTAGCCGTTTTGGTAGTGGTGTTATCTGTCCGACCTCGCTGGGTTTACCCATTGAGTTTGCGCGAACCTTAGAGGGAATGCTATCAACGGATCGCGCCTTATGTGAGCAGGCGGGGGATTATTTTTTAAAAAATATGCCCTATATGAGACATATAGTTGCCCCAGATGCTAGCCATATTAATACTGGGTTAAAGCAAGCATTGATTCCCGTATGGCTATCAGAGCAGCGTGGTAATTTGGATACGGTTGTCTACAGCTCGCGCAAATCATTTTTGCGCCAAGAGTTGGACAGCGACGCCTTTGCGAGTATCGATGTCACTGAGCTTGAAAAATACTACAAAAACTTTCTTACCGGTATGGGCGATACTGAAAAAGCTTTTGTCACGGCGGTCACTTATTTGGGGCATTACCCTGTAGTAGGTGGTCTGGCAATACATTGGGGCGATGGTGGGATTTATATTGATTCCAGCTTAAATCTCTACGATAAAAGTCTGCTGCCTTCGTTTATCGATGCGGTCAATAATATTGTGCACCTTGGTCGTGCTTTGAATAAGCCGGGTGTATTTAAAAGCTGTATTTTTGATGCACGACAAACTCTGCATATTGCCCGTGATAACGCTAGTGAGCCGTTTATCGGTACCAGCGATATGGCGATACCGTTTGAAATCAGTCCCAGGCCTGTGCCCGAGCAAGAAAGCCGCCAGCACTCGTACTTTGAAGACGGTGATGACCCCGATGAAATGCTGACATTGCCCGATGTGATTATGGGCACTTTGGCCCAAATGAACGCGATTCATCATACCGGCTGTATTATTTTTGAAAGTGTTGAGCAGGATTTAAAAATCCATAACTACCTACGTTTGCTCGACCCCGGTTGCGAGCAGGATTTTCGGCAATGCCTTAATAGTATTATTCAAAGCGTGCACCTGATTGAAGGTTTGGGGGTATCGGGCTTTATGAAGCTACCTTACAAAGATACTCAGTTTTTCGCGCAGCGGTCGCGATTGCCCGAAGCGTATTCTACCGTTGGGCGTTAAGCCGCAGGCGCTGGCTTTTAGGCGATTTTGAGCACGTCCAACCCAACTTTTAAAGCTAGCCGATATTTTTATCCTTTAATTTGTGATAAGTAGAATAACTGCACCTGATATAAGCGTATCGAGGCTTATATAAAATAATAATTCCGCCTTTATATCGCTATTATTCTTTGCACAAAAGAGCATAAAAAAGCTTTAGCTATTTAGGAAGTATTAATGAGCGTTTTTTCCCACACGGATTTTGATCACCACGAACTGGTCGCGTTTAAGGACGACCCAGCAAGCGGTTTAAAGGCGATTATTTCGGTGCACAATAGCTCGCTTGGTCCTGCAACCGGTGGTTGTCGTATGTTTCCTTATGCATCCGATGAAGCTGCACTAAGTGATGTACTGCGTTTATCACGTGGAATGACTTACAAATCGGCTTTGGCGGGTTTGGCATTGGGTGGCGGCAAGTCAGTGATTATTGGCAATCCGCATCAAGATAAAACGCGTAAGCTAATGTTAGCCATGGGTGATTTTATCGAAAGCCAAGGTGGCAAATATATCTCTGCCGAAGACTCAGGTACCGGTGTCAGTGATATGGCCACTATGTCGGAGCGGACTAATTTTATTACCGGATTAATGGATAACGATTCAGAGCATGGCGGTGATCCTTCGCCGATAACGGCTTATGGGGTTTATTGTGGTATTTGCTCAGCGGTCGCTTACAAGGGAGGTGATCTACAGGGTTTGCGTGTGGCGCTGCAAGGTATTGGTAATGTGGGTTATTACTTAGCGCGACATTTAATTCGATCGGGCGCAACGGTTTATGCTTCGGATATTAATCGTCGGAATATTGATCGCGCGGTGAATGAGCTGGGTGTTACTGAACTTGCACTGGGTAATGTATTATCGGCAGATGTCGATGTACTAGCGCCATGTGCAATGGGTGGGGCAATTAATACAGCCACCATAGATTCAATTAAAGCAAGCATCGTTGCCGGTGCGGCGAATAATCAATTAGCAACGTCAGAGATGGGTGATGCGTTATTGGCTAGAGGTATTTTGTACGCGCCAGACTATGTGATTAATGCTGGCGGTATTATCGATGTGTATTACCAGTCTGTCGGTAACCATGATGTAGATGTTGTTAATGAACATGTTAATCGCATTGGCGATACGCTGAGCAAAATTTTTAAGCGTTCAAAAGCAGATTCAACATCAACCAGTATTATTGCCGATGTAATGGCCGAAGAAATATTTAAGCAGCCTGCGCCGAATTTTAAAAATAGCGAGACGGTAGCGGCTTAAGGCGAAAACACTTCATTTTTTAAAAATCTAGACTCTTGTTGTCTATTTCTTTGCAGGTAGTTTGTTATCTAATCGATAACAAACTACTTGTTTTTTATGCCCGTCTTTTTATTAGTCGCTTGGTATTGTTTGATTTAGCGCTTATCTATCAGGCAATATCGACACGAGTTTTTCGTGCATTGCCAGTATCGATGTTTCGGTAGTCTCCCAATCAATACAGGCATCAGTAATTGACACGCCGTACTCAAGCTCTTTAAGGTCGTTAGGTATCTTTTGATTTCCTGCGCTCAAATGGCTTTCAACCAT
This sequence comes from uncultured Pseudomonadales bacterium, assembly GCA_905480475.1. Lineage (GTDB taxonomy): Bacteria > Pseudomonadota > Gammaproteobacteria > Pseudomonadales > UBA7434 > UBA7434. The sequence continues at coordinate 12,038 of CAJQQO010000084.1, forward strand.
CAAACCAATAATTGATTGGTTGCCTTCTAAAATTTGGTTGGTGACATTCTCCATAACCAATGGTTGCAAGTTATGGTCTTTATTAGAATTGGCATGACTGCAATCGACCATAATATTTTGTGAGATTTCGGATTTTTCCAGTGCTTGCTCGCAAAGCGATACGCTCACCGAATCATAATTGGTTTTATTATCGCCGCCGCGTAAAACTATGTGTGCGTAGCGGTTGCCACTAGTCGTTACAATAGAAACCCTGCCTTCGCTGTTAATACCCAAAAATCGATGCGGTGCTGCAACTGATTGCAAAGCATTAATGGCGACAGTTAAGCCGCCATCGGTACCGTTTTTAAAGCCTACTGCGCAAGAGAGGCCGCTTGCCATTTCTCTATGCGTCTGTGATTCGGTTGTGCGCGCGCCAATGGCCGACCAGGAGATCAAATCTTGTAAATACTGTGGCGAGATTGGATCCAGCGCTTCGGTGGCAGTGGGCAAGCCGAGTTCGGCAATATCCAATAGCAATTGGCGGCCCACATGCAGCCCATCGGTGATTTTGAAAGAGTCGTCGATATAAGGATCGTTAATCAGACCTTTCCAGCCGGTGGTGGTGCGAGGCTTTTCAAAATAAACCCGCATAACCAGATAAATGCTGTCTTTAACTTTGTCCGCCAGCGTTTTTAATCGCGTAGCGTATTCTTTTGCAGCATCAATATCGTGGATAGAGCAGGGTCCAATCACCACCATAATGCGGTGGTCTTTGCGATCCAGAATATTCTGAATGGTTTGGCGGCCGGCGTTCACGGTTTGTGCAGCAGAGGCTGATACGGGGAGTTCGGCTTTAAGGCTATCTGGCGTTATAAGGATATCGTTGGCAACGATATTAAGATTGTCGATTTGGGTGCTCATGCTGATTCCGTAAAAGTGATTTCCAAAGGCATTAATGGTCAGTGTACGCGAAAAGTGATTAAGATTGGGCTATCACTTAAATAGTTACGGGCTATGCCAATCATTATTTCTCCACAGAAGCGATGCGAACAGCTTTCTCTCCTGTATTGAGGGTTACGTGTTTGCAAAGTCAATCAAATGGGATACGGTGTAAAATGTCACGAGAAACAAACAAACCCTATTTGAGAGCTGATCATGATTAATATAACGCGTATCAATCACACCGCAATTAATACGGCTGATGATGTAGAGCCAATGCAACGGTTTTATACAGAGCATTTAGGCGCTAAGACGGTGAAGCGTGATATTCCGGAAGAGTTTGCCGCTCTAGTTCCGGGTTTTTGGATGCAGTTTGACAATGGCCAAGTACATGTTATTAAAAATGCGGCGCCACCGATTAGAAAATCAAATGATGCGCCAATGAATCCAATGGGGCCTCATATCGCGTTTTATGTTGCAGATATTAAAGCAACAAAACAATATTTGGCTGATAATAATTTGGCTTGCGAAAGTGTTAACGAAATTATTTTTACACGAGACCCCGCCGGTAATGTGCTGGAGTTTCAGCAAGATCCGGATTGCGTAAACGATTAACTATTTTTGTTGGTGAAGTTAGTAATCAATTTTTTGATTACTTAAACCCGTTATTTTTTACTCTATTAAAGACAGCAAACCTTTATCGGCATCTAGCCTGACTTTGTCACCGGTTTTAAAAACTTTGGTTGCTTGCCGTAAGTTCACTATTGCAGGCAGACCATATTCCCGCGCAATAACGGCACCGTGCGAAACTGCAGAACCGACATCTGTTGCTAAGCCGCCAATCACACTAAAGTAGGGCGTCCAACCGACATCAGTTATTGGAGCAATTAATATTTCACCTGCTTGTAAGTCGGCAGCTTCTTGAATGGTTAATGCCACGCGAGCGTAACCTTCAACCACGCCTCGGCTTACTGGTCGACCTGTTAGTTCACCTTCATGGGTAGCGTCGGTTGCTTGCCATAATACCGGTTCAGGTTTACCCACATAAATATCATCAAACTCCATCTTTTCATGAAACGATAAGGCAATACGACGCTGTTCTGCTTTTACTACCCATGCTTGTGTAGGATTGGCAGTAAATTCAAGTAGCTCTTTATGTCTAAAGAAAAACACTAAATCGGTATCGGGTAGATGGCCTTCCTCAACTAACAGTTTAGCTAAATGGCGATAGCCGCGTTTTAAGCGATGCGTCACCATAACTAATATGGATTTAGTATGCTCGCGTCGGCGCACAGCATTATGTGCAATGGGTAGAAGTGTTCGTAAGGAGCGGGATAGACGACTAAAGTCGACCTTTGCCACATTACGAGGCGTGTATTGGCCTTGTAGTCGTGCAGCTACCGATACTTGCATGGTGACAATTAATTTTAATGGTTCATCAACCCAGCCGGCCTCACGCACACATAACTCGCGAATAGACCGATGACCGTGTTCGGCTAAAAATTCCTTAAAGCGCATCTGTGCTGCTAATGCAGCATCGCTTTCCAGCCATGCTAATGCGGCTTCTGGCTCGACGGTTTGAAATGCCGAAATGGCATCGGGATGCTCTGCGATTAAATTCACCACATTATCCAAGCGGTCTACCATCACCGCGCTTTCCACTTCGCTGGCACCGGCCATAAGTCTAACGACTTCGGCTTGGTGTTCACTGCTGGGTTCTTTTTCGCCGCCAGCAACAATACCGCTCACCACACCTTCCATAACGCCGCTAAGTGCCGAGGCACGCAAATGTACTTCGTTGGTTTCGCAAATCCATGGGAAGTAGGTATCGATGGCTGCCATCATCGTTTGGCTATCGTTAGTGTAAGGAATATAAGCGTGCTTAAAGCGAGTTTCAAATTCGGTTAAATACTTTTGCGCTTGCAATACATAGCGCACAAATTTTGCTGTGCCCCACCAGCGCTGCCAGATGGGTGCAAGATTATCTAAGGGTTTTAATTGGGGGACAGGCCCACCGCATAGACTTTGTGCCATGGTATCCACGGTATTTATCGATACATAGCGCGACGATTCTAATCCACCGCTCATATTGATAAACATATGGCCAAAAAACATATTGATTTGAGTCCAGTCATCATTAATGGCTGGTCGGTTGGCGTATTGGGTATGCATATGCTGCATGCCATGTTCGATAGCGCGAAACTGCACCGAAAATGTGAGCGGGCAAACGGCGCCGGGCATCATCTCGCCAACATTACAACGGGTAATCACATGGTTATTGGGAATTGGTGTATCCAATTCATTTAAATCGGCACCGAGTGTTGTTATAGGGCGGGCTTGCAACCAAAATAATTCGCCGCTTTTATCAATCGCCCATTCCATATCGAGCAGGGCATTAATCGAATTGGCGGCAGCTCTTGCGCCCAAAGCCAGCGCATGGATTTCCTGATTGCTAATAATCTGCTCATCACCTACCAACTCACGCTGGCATAAAGTATTCGCTGGGCCAAGCTCGTAATGATCCGGCGTAGCTTCGCCGCTAACCAAAGCCTCACCTAAACCTTCAACCGCATCAATGATTAGGCGATCATGGCGGCCGCTGACTGGATCGGCGGTAAACAATACACCTGCGGCGCGCGCATCGACCATACGCTGAACAACCACGCACATATCCACATCACCAAGCTCTGCATGTTCGGCTTTATAAGCATTGGCGTGCTCGCTAGACAGTGAGGCGATACATTGGTTAATCGCCTCACGCAAATGCTCAATACCTTCGACATTAAGAATGGTCTCGTACTGCCCGGCAAAAGAGCTATCTTCACCATCTTCGCCAATCGCCGATGAGCGTACAGCAACCTTACCCGCGCCAATGGTTTGATAATGGGCTTCAAGATCATCAGGAAACTGATCTATCTTGGCGGCGGGAATAACAAAGGCAGCCGGGACGTTTAAACCCATTTGGGTCAATTCGGCCAGCCCTTTGGCTTTGCCGCCTACATCTTGGTCGGTGATTTGGTCGAGCGTAAGGATACTACTTGGCATGGATTTAATACTTTTATTCTAGAGAAAACAGTTCGTGTAGGAGCATCATTCTAGATGTTTCTCTCTCCGATGCACCTATTTTTTTGTTTAGCTTTTATTGCTATAGCTTAATACGCAAACTGCTCGTCAATTTGTACACTGGCACCTGTCAAATTGGCTTTATTGCTAAGGCTAAATCTAATTAAAAAAACAGTAGAGGCACTTCTTATGTTATCGCAAATGGATGATTATCCCTTACACCAAGCGGCAGAGACCATGCGGCATGTTGGATCATCAGATCGTAATTTTTACGATCGTTACTATTTTAATCTACACGGTAGCAGTGATGATTTATTTATGGTGATGGGAATGGGGCAATATCCCAATTTGGGAACTCAGGATGCCTTCGTCGTTGTTCGTCAAGCTAACGAACATCATGTGGTGCGCGCTTCAAGAGAATTGGGTAATGACAGAATGGATACCTCGGTTGGGCCACTGCGTATTGAAGTGATTGAAGGTCTAAAACAAGTACGCTTTATTGTTGAAGAAAGCCCCGAGCGTCCTATTGCTTTAGATGTTACTTGGAATGGTGCGATACCTGCATTTGAAGAGCCGCGACAATATATTCGTAAACATGGTCGCGTATTGTTTGACTCGATTCGTTTTGCCCAAACCGGCACATGGACAGGTGATATGCGCGTTGCTGATAAACACTACAAAGTTACCCCCGATCGCTGGAAGGGCAGTCGTGATCGCTCTTGGGGAATTAGACCGGTTGGTGAAAAAGAGCCGGAAGGTATTCATGGCAGCACGCCGGTCATGGAAGGGATGTGGAATTATGCGCCAATGCAATTTGATGATTATTCTATTTTGTATATTGTCAATGAACACAATAATGGTGAGCGCGTTTTGGAAGAAGCGGTGCGAGTTTGGAATGATCCTGCACGCGAGCCGGAGTGGTTGGGTCGGCCCGAGCATCATCATAACGTGACTATCAAACAAGCCTATACCACTTTTATGGATGGCTCGATCATTGCCTTTCCCGAGGCGCCGGGCGGTGCGTTTGAAGTTAAAGTCGAGCCTTTAACCCATGTATGGGTGATGGTGGGAACTGGTTATGGGTTAGAGCCTGACTGGAAACATGGCATGTATAAAGGCCCATTAGTTACTGAGCATTTTTCATTGGATATGGAGGCCGATAAAGATCGTATGTTTGGTCTTTGTGATAACTCTGCGCGTTTTACTACCTCAACCGGCGATGTCGGTTATGGATTATTTGAATACGGTTTTTTCGGTCAATTTGATAAATACGATATTAAATAATTGAAGTTTGGTTTTTTGACGATTAGTGATAGTGATAGTGCAGAAGTTTTTTCTATCACTATGCTTTTTCTCGATGGCATATTGTTTTTGGATTCTCCAGTCGTTATTCTACGCATATCTGGCAGCAGCAAGGGCTGTCCGATATAGCGTTAAACGGAAAAATCGCCTTAAAGCAAAGATTTAGAGCGAGAATTTAAGCTAGGAAGTTAAAGCGAACTTTAGGATAAGGATATCCATTAATAAAGACATACACTCCCCGTAAGATAAATTATTTAAAGACACTTTCTCACGTAAAGACGCGGCTATAAGCTGTCTTAAGTGATTTCTGCCGGAAGCAATTCAATCGCATATCGACTTTGATTCCTTGCAGCTTTATCCCGGCGAATATATTGATAGTGAGCTAAAGAGTTCGTCTTCAAATTTGGTTTATAAAGTAAATATCAATAATAGACCAGCATACTTGTATTTCTTATTTGAGCATCAAATTACCGTAGAGGCGCTAATGGCGTTTCGTTTATTAAAATATATCACCCGTCTTTGGGATAAAATTCTTAAAGGTCAACCGAAAGTGAAACAACTACCAGCAATTTTTTCCCTGGTTTTATATCAAGGTAAAGCAGTTTGGAACGCGCACTTACAACTTAATGATCTTATAGAAAAGCCAAATAAGAGTTTTGATCACTATATGCCGCAGTTGGAATATATGCTGGTTGATCTTGCTCAAAAAAATATTGAAGCAATGGTTGATGATGCACATCGTCAAATCGTCTTACACTTGATGAGTGCGGCGGCGACAGGTAAAATTTTGCCTATCTCGCAAGCGCACCGTAAGTTGATTGCGGCAATATTGAGTAAAGACAGTGCGCTTGATTTGATAGAAGTTCTATTCAGCAAGTATTGATAATTCAGTCAATATGAATAGCTTTCAGAAAATTATTACAGATTCAGTAAATGTCGATAATGGAGCGCCGTTGATGAAATAATTTGTTGAGCAGTTGGACGATAAATTCCGTTTGGAGGGCCGTGCAGAGGGGCGATTTGAAGGTAAGGTTAAAATGCTAAAGAGCATGATCCAGCTAAAGTTCCCCACAGCTTCGGGCGTCAAGCTAGATCACTATTCGAGTGAGCAGTTTGAGCTTATAGGTCAAAGATTAATGACCTGCGATACTTTGGACGAAGTGCTTGGCAGTCAAGGTTAATTAATCGGTAAGCCCTTATTACAAACTATTTTTAAATCAATTTTAAACCATCACATAGACTAAAAGGAGTTAGTTATATGAAAAAAATACGCATGGATGAAGTTAAACGATCACAAACCGTAATTTGCAACGGTATTACTTTAACTGTGGGGACTCGCCATATTGGTAACGGCAAGTGGGAGTTATTTGTCGAAAACACCTATGGCGTAAAGTCAATTTGGACAGAATTTTTTGATTCTGCCAAAAGTGCAATGCGGGAGGGTATTCAATCAATAGAAAGCGAGGGAGTTGAGTCGTTTTCTGAGATGGAAGGATACGAATACTTGTTCAATAATTAATATTTAGTTATTGAATGTGACGTAAATAAAGTGCTCCATACTGAAAAGTCTGGAGCACTTTATAGCTTGGGCTAATCAATACAGATCGATTGAAAGCGATCAAAATAATCAGGGAAGGTTTTTGCGGTGCAACCGGGATCCAAAATCGTAACCGGAACTGGCCCTAAGGCAACTAATGAAAAGCACATGGCCATTCTATGGTCATCATAGGTTTCTATACTGGCATGCTGCCATTCGTTAGGTGGAGTGATTTCGATAAAATCTTCACCTTCGATTACCGACGCTCCCACTTTGCGTAATTCTGTCGCCATTGCCGTTAGCCGATCGGTTTCTTTTACTCGCCAGTTATAAATATTGCGGATGGTGGTGCTGCCTTTGGCAAACAAGGCTGTTGTCGCTAAGGACATTGCCGCATCGGGAATATGATTTAAATCTAAATCAACGCCATTTAATTCGCCGCGCTCAACTTTGACATAGGTGTCGGCAATTTCAACTTTAGCTCCCATCGCGGCTAAAGCTTCTGCAAATAATACATCACCCTGCATGGAGTTTTTGCCAATACCGTTTACTGTAACCGAGCCACCTTTTATCGCCGCTGCGGCTAGAAAGTACGAAGCAGATGACGCGTCACCTTCAATAAGATAGTTGCCGGGCGATCGGTAGCTTTGCGGGGCGGTAACATAAAATGTTTTATAGTCTTCGTGGCTGCATTCAACGCCAAAACTTTTCATCATCTGCACGGTAATATCGATATAGGGCTTGGATACCAGCTCGGAAACCAAATTAATAACGACATCGTTTTTTGCCAATGGCGCAGTCATCAGTAAGGCGGTTAGAAACTGGCTTGATAGCGAGCAGTCAATATTGGTGCTACCGCCGTTTAAGCCTTTGCCATGGATATTTAGTGGTGGATAGCCTTGTTCACCGGTATATTCGATATTGGCACCCAGAGGAATAAGTGCGTCAATCAAACCGCCAATAGGACGTTCGCGCATTCTGGGGTCGCCGTCAAGATTATACTCACCAGTGCTGGCACACAGTGCACTGCATAGTGGTCGCATAGCGGTACCGGCATTGCCGAGGTGCAACATCAATTTATCGTTAGATGTAAACGCACCCGCTTTACCCTCAACAGTGCAGCTGCGGCGATCTTCAGACAGGCTGATTTTGACGCCAAGTTGACCTAAAGCGGTTAGCATATGGCGGATATCGTCGGCATCGAGTAAGTTGTTTAATACTGTGTCACCGTCGGCCAGCGCAGCCATTAATAGCGCGCGGTTAGAGACACTTTTTGAGCCTGATAGATTAATAGAGCCTTGAATAGCAGATATAGGTTGGAGGGTCAGTGATTCTATAGCTGGCAAGTCGGGTTTTCCTATAGGTTGACGATACGTGATTGTTATATGTAGCAATGCTAACGTAGTTGCTTGGCAATAATCTATATTTGCCGATAAAAATGCTTATAAATGCGCTGAAATAGCTGCTCTTAAGGACATTCGTTGGTCGGAGCTCTGCAAGCATTGCTCAGAGTTACACAAGTACAGGTGGTATTTTCGACTAAGATTGGAGCCTGTGGTGGCGCTCGCAGCATGCTTATTGGCTAAGTAATCGTTTAATCAAATAAGGAGATAGTAGGAGTTATCTTAGCTGAATTTAGCAGGCAAAAAAAAGCCGGGATTATCCCGGCTTTTTTTCTAGTGCAAAACCCATTTAGGCAGCACGTTTTCTTGCAACACGTAGACCAATCATGCCGATTGCTAACAGTGCAAATACACCTGGCTCAGGTACTTCGGTGGTGGTTTTATTACCAACGTCATGCCAGCCTTGTTTGTCGTATCCAAACGAGGTGATTTCTTTATTAGCATAGCCAATTAAAGTTTGTGTAGAAGCGTGGAACCATACGCCAATTTTGCTAGCGAAGTTTAAACCCTTCCACATGCCAGGGTTTTCAACGCCATTGCCATCATTGATATCTGATGCATCGATATCAAAGCTGACAGTACGCTCCATTGTGGCTAAATCAGTATCTACCGAAAACACGTTATCAAACGATGCTAATAGATTACCCGGTGTTGAGTAGCTATTGGCATTGTTCTGACCGCTATATTCATAAGCAGTTAAACGGTTGGTATCGGTATCACCATAAAGAATGGCGTATTCATTCGCGTCATTCTTAGGGTTTTCACCGTCGGTGACAACTAACCAAAAACCATCGCTATAGTCACCCATTGAGTTTTTACCAATGGTGTAAGACCAGCTAAATTTTTCGTTGTTGTTGTCGTAAGTGGTTTGAATGTTTTTAATATCCCCGGCATTGTCGCTACCACTTGGGCTATTAACTTCGTACGAATAAATCGCACCCGCAAAAACCGATGAGCTTAAGCTCAAGGCGAGTAATGCGGCACAGCTGCGAATTAACATTTTCGATACTCCAATATTAGTGAATTTAAATCAGTACTTTTTATAAGATATTCTTTAAAAAGTTTTTATCATTAGTTTGCTCTTAACAACGCGTCTATTAGAGCCTCGTTAAGATGGAACCACTATACGCTAACGCAATATTCACACCAACATAGTTAGCACTTGTTTTTACACCGTTTTTCAAATGATTTCAGTGTGTTAGAGAGCGATTGTGTAAGATAAGTCAACAGGTTTGGCGCGGTGATTCAAAGGTAAAAAGTAGATCGAAAAAATATATCAGAGAGTAAAAGCACTGTTTTAATAGTAGCTGGTCGGGCGCGGTTTTGGCTAACAGATGGATTTAGCTTGCCTGAACTGTCTGTTATTGCAGGCTTTTTGCTAAAGGATTAAATTATTGTAGGTGTCGGTAGGCTGTTTTTTATGGTGTTGATTAGCGATAGATACGCTAATCAAAGTTACGGCTTCTTAGTGATTTAAGCTGACCGCGTTTGGTTTTACTATCCACTCTTCGTTTTTTAGCACCTTTGGATGGTTTGGTAGGACGCCGGGTTTTACGTTCGGTTGTTACCTTTCTAACTAATTCAGCAAGCCGTTCGAGTGCGTCGGCACGATTTTTTTCTTGAGTTCGATGGCGCTGCGCCTTTAGAATAATAACGCCATCTTTACTAATCCGTTTGTCTGGCAATTCTAGTAAGCGTTGTTTGTAAAGCTCGGGCAGCGATGATGCTTTGATATCAAAACGTAGATGCACAGCCGAAGAGACTTTATTAACGTTTTGTCCGCCGGCACCCTGAGCCCGAATTGCCGAGAGTTCAATATCGGATTCAGCTATGGATAAGTAGGGGTTTATGATAATCACGGCGATTGTTTTTGCGTTGGCTTGGTTTATCTATCTCTTTTTCGATTGTCTTTTTTTATTATAGATGCACTTTGTGCTTTCGATAAGCAAAATCTTACCACCAGTACTTACCAAAATTCTCGGGGTTTGCCCAATATCTGGCATTATTCCAATCGCGCTTTTTAATATAGTTTTCGATTTGATAGGCAAAGCAGCTAAGCACCGCTGTGGGATTCTCCGTTTCTCCATCGTTCGCGTCTATCGGGCGTTTAAACTCTGCAACGCGTTTTAAACCCAAGGCAAATAAATCACCCACTTGCCATTGATCGGTCGCGGCTTGTTGGGCTAAGGGTAAAAACAAATAGATATGGTGACAAAGCCGGTTTCTAATACCGCCAATAAGTTCTGTTCCCTTTGCTTTATCAAGCTTATTAAGATCGTCAGTAATTAGGCAAAGGTCAAATCGGTCGGGAAAGTCTGTTAAGTCAGTTGAATCTAGTGTGGGTCGGCAATATTGAGTCACCCCTGTATTAGCCGATAGATATTGTTGTAGCGCAGGCAGTGTGGTATTGCCAATTAACAATATAGATTTGGCTTGATGCTGGTGCAGTATTTCGGCAAGTAGTTGATCGGGACTGACAGGCATAGCGTGCTATTAAACTCCCATACTTTTTTTCATCATTCGCCCTAGCCACTTTTGCCCATGTGCAGGCGAGAGACGTTTAATCCACTCGGTGATATATGCCTCAGGCCCGGTGCGAACGCGGAACTTGTCTTTGTTAATCCCCTTAATAATAATGGCTGCAACATCTTCAGGGCTTTTTGAACGTGCCATCATAGTAGCAAAGAATGAGCGGAACTCATCGCTAGCGGCACGTGAATCTTCCATTAAGTTGGTATTAACGCCGCCGGGGTGCACCAGCATAACACTAACGTTAGTATCTTCTAGCTCTGTATAGAGTGATTCGGAAAAACCGCGTACTGCATATTTACTCGCGCAATAGGCTGATTGGCTGGCAACGGCTGTCCAGCCAAACATGCTGGATACATTAACAATTTTGGCTTCGCTTTGGGTTTTTAAATGTGGCAAAAAGAACTTACATCCATGCACTACACCAAAAAAATTGATATTAAATAACCATTCAAAATCATCCAGTTTATTTTCTTCAAAATAACCCCATAGTGTAACACCAGCGTTATTGACTAACAGGTGGATATTGCCATGCGCTGTAATAACATCATCCGCTATAGTTTGCATTGCTTGTCGATTACTGACATCAACAGCATGGGCGGTAATTTGATTGCTGGATGTCGAAAGCTCAGCGGCTAATGTCTGAATGCGGTCATCGCGTAAATCCAACAATGCAAGATTGGCTCCTGCTGCGGCTAGCTGTCTTGCTAATGCAGCGCCAATACCGCTGCCTGCACCGGTGATTACTGCGGTTTTTTTTTCAATGTTCATTGGCTACCTTTTTCCTAATAGAATTATTGTGCGGTAAGCGCGGCTTTTTGTTCTTCGTTACCTTGTTTAATAATAATAAAACCGGCAATTAAAACCAACGATACGCCTAGCATAGTCCAAATGTCCGGGAAGTAATCCCAAAATATCCAATCAAATACCCCGGCGAATAATACTGAAAAATAACTGGTTGGCGCGACTACTGAGGCTTTTGCGTATCTGTATGCACGAGTATACGGTATAAACGCGAAGTACATACCAAAGCCAATTAAGAGTAACCAGGGCAGGGCGGTGAATGGTATAGGTTGATAATTAATAATAAAAAACGGAATGGCAAAAATCAGCGAGATTAGAAAATAATAAAATAGAATACGAATTTCTGGCTCTTCCTGACTTAGCACGCGAGTAAGTACCATTGAAAATGCCAAGCCAACTCCTGATAATAATCCAATTAAATGCCAGAAGCTCATTCCATGTTGTCCGGGTTTTAAGACAATCGCTATACCGATAAAGCCCAGCGACAGTGCGGCCCAACGAATGGCGGGAATCGCCGTGTTAAACCAAAATAGAATGATCAACGGTACAATTAGCGGCGCAGAATGTCGTAGCAGCGCTGCATCAACTAATGGAATATGATTCAAGGCATAATAAAAAGCATAAAAACTTAAACATCCGCAAACGCCCCGTACGCTATGACGAATCGGATGACGCGTTTTTAAAGCACCTAAGCCATTTTTTTTAACCCAGGGCATGGTGCAAATAAAACAGATGCCAAATTGAAATAACACAATTGTTGATACCGTCACCTGATCACCAATATGCTTGGCAACCACCGACAGACAGCTGCCAATAAACACCGTTAGTATTCCAAGCGTAACGCCCTTAGCGAGGTTTTGTTCGGGTTTGCTGAGGTTAGTACTAGTGCTGTTATCGTTGTTGATGCTATTACTCATAAGGCCGCTATTGTGATTTTGAAGGCCGACATTGTTAAGCCTGAGCGCCGTGATCGCAAGTATTTAGCCAAAGAGTAAAGTAAACGTAACGGATAAAAGAGGAGGTCAAAGGCAGTCAAAAGCCGCCAGCTTTTAAATAGACATCTATCTATTGGCCTAATAAGCATCCAGATGCTTATTAGGCCGTGCACTCACGAAATTTGCTTAATTTGAATTTGTTCAACATCGGCATAGGGATGAATATCGGCTGCTGGTTTAGACAAACCATCGTCACCAACAATATGCGCATGATAGCGTTTAAGTCTACGCGGTTCGTTAACGCCGCAAGAGTGTGCAATAACGCCTACCTCGTAAACCATATTTTTGGCGTAGTGGGCGACTCGCTCAGCTTTATTCGTTGGATCCAAACCGTATTGCAGTTGTTTATCGTGAGTGGTGATACCGGTAGGGCAAGTGTTCTTGTTGCACTGCAACGCTTGAATGCAACCTAAGGCAAACATAAAACCGCGCGCTGAGACAACAAAGTCTGCACCCATGCATAAAGCCCATGCTACTCCTGATGGGGTAATCATTTTACCTGAGCTAATCACTTTAATACGTTTGCGCAAACCGTATTGATTGAGTTTGTCAGTCACCAGCGGCAAGCTTTCTTTAAGCGGCAGGCCGACAAAATCCATTAAGCTTTGCGGTGCTGCGCCAGTTCCGCCATCGGCACTATCAATGGTGATAAAGTCAGGAGCCGATTCAATACCACGCTCCAGAATCTCACTACACATTTTATCTAACCAGCCATAGGCACCAATAACGGCTTTAAAACCTACCGGTTTGCCTGTGACTTCGCGAATATGCGCAATCATATCCAGCAAGTCTTCTACGTTTCTGATATCGGCATGACCATTTGGGCTAATGGAGTCCTGACCTTCTTTAATACCACGAATCGCGGCAATTTCTGCAGTCACTTTAGCACCGGGTAAAATCCCACCTTTGCCGGGTTTAGCACCCTGACTCATTTTGATTTCAAACATGCGGATTTGTTCGTGATCGGCTAAAGTCTTAAGCTTTTCGTCAGAGAGATTACCGGCTTCATCACGCACACCGTATTTAGCTGTACCGATTTGGCAAACGATATCGCAACCACTTTCAAGATGATAAGGGCTAACACCACCTTCGCCGGTATTCATCCAACAGCCGGCTTTTTTTGCACCATTTGATAAAGCTCTAACGGCCGGTGTAGAAAGCGCGCCATAACTCATGCCGGAAATATTAAATAATGAATTGGTGGTATAGGGCTTGCGGCAATAAGGGCCAAGCGTAAGCTCGGCGGGTGCTGCGGCATCTTCGGTTAATGTAGGAAAAGGACAGTTAACAAATAATACACTGCCAGCAGGTGTAAGGCTGCGGGTTGAACCAAAGGCGACGGTGCTATCCACATCTTTTGCTGCTCGATAGGCCCAGGAGCGCTCGGCACGATTAAACGGCAGTTCCTCGCGATCCATGGCAAAAAAGTATTGCCTAAAAAACTCGCCCATATGTTCAAAGATATATCGAAAACGACCAATCACCGGATAGTTTCGGCGCACCGTATGTTCGGTTTGGGTTTTATCGATAACAAACAGCACGATAACAACAACAACGAGAACGCCTAGCGCTAGAATAAATAGCCCGGCCATAACCTCTAGTGTTGCCAGTAAGAAATTTGCGGTGGTGGTGTTCAAAGAGTTTCTCCTTTTCGATATATGCGATTATGGCGATGTGATTGTCTAATTTTAAAACGATCTGTTTTATTTGAAATTCTTTAATCGTGTGAATCGGACTGGTGAAGTCAAGCCTCGAATCAAACAAGGTCTTTATCAAGCCATTATCAACGATCTGCCTTATCTTTCGGTCGTATATAGAGCTGCAATCTAGCAGTAAGTTCTAAGGGATATCAAGTTTATTGCGATTACTTGTCAGACTGTTCCTAGGGAGTTGTTCCGATATCGTTCCTTACTATATAGTTGAGCTGCTGCTAAATGATCAGGCTGACCGATAAAATTGCTTGCTAGGCTGTTTAACAGCCACAGCGTGGATTGTGCGGCGAATTGTGGTCTTGCTAGGTTAAGCATTCGCTTCAGCGGCGCTTATCGTTTTACAAGGCGCTGATAGTCTGAAGATAAAGATAAAAAGCCAAATCGCCATAAAGCTACGCAAACGAGAATAATTATGACAATAGCACTATTGATGGGCCAGTCACTGTCCTTTGTATTAATAGCTGGTTTGGGTTTATTGATTCGCCGCATTACTCATATTGATATTACCTTAGCGTGTTTACTGTCGGGTATCATTGGCGGGCTAGTGATTACGCAGTTTGGTTTTGATATCGGTTTGCGTGCCCATTCGGTTGAGCAATTGGTGTTTTATATATTCTTACCGGTATTGATTTTTGAAGCGGCTTGGCATCTTAATCCGCAATTACTTAAGCGGTGGTTTGTACCCGCATTTATTTATGCGACTTTAGGCGTAGTCATTGCGGCCGGCGTAGTGATGGCATTAACTTTTTTCTTAATGGATTCCCCGCAAGGTTTTCCTTTAATGGCGGCTTTACTCACTGGCGCAATCTTAGCCGCCACCGATCCGGTTGCCGTTGTTGCTAAGTTGACCCAGCTGGATGCGCCAGAAGATTTACGCACCTTGTTTGAAGGCGAGAGTTTATTAAACGATGCTACCGCGGTAGTGTTGTTTACTGTGGTATTAATGTTTGCCACCGGCGAGTTAAAAGAAGCCGCACCGACTGCGCATATTTTATATTTTGCTAAAGTGTTTTTAGGTGGTATTGCGGTAGGTTTGTGTGTGGGTTTTGTTTGTCAATTATTGATTGTTTTTTTACGCGATAAAAATGCCACTATTATTGCTCTATTAGTTGCCGCCTTTGGTTCGTTCTATTTGGCCGAACATAGCTTTCATGTCTCGGGTATTATGGCAGTTGCGGTTGCAGCCTTGCTGATTCATTTTGCATTAAATCGCAAAAGGCAAATTGAACACGATGACGAGACGCTATCGGTAGCGGGCAGTTCACTTGAATGGCTAGGTCTGTTGTTTAATATGTTGATCTTTACTTTAATGGGCTTGGTATTAACGCTCGATATGTTTGCTGAGCGTTGGTTAGCGATGTTGATTGGCATTGCTGCTGCCTTGCTGGCACGGTTTTCAGGCGTCTATATTTGTACCGCATTGCTGCGCGTTATGGGTCGGCCTATGCCAGCGGAATGGTCACTATTGTTATCATGGGGCGGTTTACGCGGTGCGATTGCTGTGGCTTTAGCATTATCACTACCTGTATCACTACCGTATTGGTGGACAATTCAGTCAATGATTTTTGGTGTAGTTTTGTTTACCTTGTTGGTGCAAGGTACGACGTTTGGTTATTTATTAAAAAGTAAAATAAGTAATTAACGATAGTGCTTATTGACGTTAATAGCTGAAGTTTAATAGGGTGTTGTCTTGGAACAATATATAAATGAGATATCGGCTTTGTTGCCAGGTCGGGTTTTAGTTGCAGAAGCGGTAAGTGATAAATATTCAGTGGATTGGAGTGCTGAGAACGCATTCAAGCCCGAGCTGGTTGTACGTGCCAAAAGTGTTGCCGATGTGGCGGCCCTTCTAGAGTATTGCAATAGCAATCAATTGTCGGTGGTTACGCAAGGCGGTTTAACCGGATTAGCTGGCGGCGCAACGCCACAAGCGAATGAAATAGTTTTATCGCTGGAGTTATTAAGCGGTGTTACCGAGGTCGATAGCCAGTCGATGACTTTATCAGTATTGGCTGGCACACCCTTAGAGCAAGTACAGCAAGCGGCGCTTGATGCGGGATTTTATTTGCCGCTAGATTTAGGTGCGCGAGGCAGTTGTACTATTGGCGGTAATGTTGCAACCAATGCCGGTGGTAATCAAGTGTTAAGTTACGGCATGACTAGAGCCTTAGTGCTGGGTTTGGAGGCGGTTACTGCCGATGGCACAATTATTCGCTCGATGAATAAGATGCTAAAAAATAATGCCGGTTATGATTTAAAACAATTATTTATTGGTACTGAAGGCAGTTTAGGTGTTGTCACAGAAGTGGTGCTTAGAATGTATCCCGTGGCCAAATCAAAAGTCTCGGCCTTATGTGCGTTTGAAAAATTTGATGATGTTGTTAATTTTTTGCAAGTTATGCAGCGTGGTTTGGGCAGAGTAACTGCGTTTGAATTAATGTGGGCTAATTATACCGAGACGGTTTATGCAATGAATCCAGAGTATCGTGATCCCTTTGATAATAAATATCCGCTTTATGTATTGATTGAGGCGGAAGGCACTGATGCGCAGCGCGATAGTGACGCTTTTGAAAGCCTTTTGGCTGAACAGTTGGAACAAGGCGAGTTAGTGGATGCAGTTATTGCACAGTCCAGCAGTGAAGCCGATAAATTTTGGCAAGTCCGCGATGGCGTTATTG
>CAJQQO010000085.1 GCA_905480475.1 uncultured Pseudomonadales bacterium
AATTTAATTGTGGCTCTGCGTGCTGCGCTTGAATTGGCGTATGGTTTGAATTAGACAAAAGAAAAATTAGCCTTAGCGAATTACGCTTCGGGAATACCCGTTAGCGCAATACCCGCGTGACACTTGTATTGCTTATTAATAAATATCAGCACTGAAGTTAAGGCTTCTACCGCAGCTGCGTTGGCAATCGAACCACCGTGATAACCTTTCATACCTGCCGCTTCAACTAACTTAATCACTTGTTCACGGGCATCTTTTTTATTGCCGCAAACAATGACATCACAACTTAAATCACTACCGTCTTGCAAATGCACCGCCGCAACGTTTTGAAAAGCCGAAACCACTTGAACATTTTCACCAGCAATTTCTTGCGCGATTTGTCCAGCAGAACCTTGCTCAGGTAATTGCACACGAGCTACTTTGGGTGGTACTAAAGGTACGGTAACATCAATCAGAATTTTGCCATCCAAAACATCTTTAACCGACTCAATAGTACTGGCGTGATGCGCAAAAGGAACCGTCATAGCGACAATATCCGCGGCACTCGCCGCTGCGTGGTTTTCCATTGCTTCGGCAGCAGCCAAATCAATACCGCGCTCGCCCATTAATGCACGCAGTGAATCCACTGCTTCTTGCGCTTTTTCCTGGGTTCTTGACCCAATAATCACACGATAACCCGCCTGCGCCCAGCGACGAGCCAGACCGGTGCCTAAATCGCCGGTACCACCTAAGATTGCAACGGTTGGTAATGAATCACTCATAAATATTTCCTGTCAAATACAGCGCACAAAACTGTGCACAAAATCGTCGCCTCGCCAGTTGCGAAGCACCACTGACGAGCTTTTATTGTCGTCAGGCATTATACGCAGAAATCCCCAAATGAGATGTATAACAAAACAATTCCCTTAACCACCTGTCGCCGAACTTTTGCGCAATGGCAAGAGCCTTCAGCGTTACCAATAAGAGTCTTCAACGCTAGCAATAAAAGCCTTCAGCGCTATTAATATCAAGCTTTAACCGGACTAAAATGAGCTGTTAGCCTTTAAAAAGCGCTTTAAAACAGTGATTCGTTATATTTTTCATAGATCTCACCATTGCTATTAGAAGGTCAGGAAATACACGCAGAAACTCTTACGTCAGTCTCAGCAACTGTTATTCAGCAATAATGATTGCCTGGATAATTAAATACCCGAAGATAACAATGAGCCATTAAGTCCAAATATCCAATTAATTAGCCACACAGCCCTATTTACTGAACGACTAGGATCCACCTTCTAACCGCTTACACAATCTTTCTTCGCATACTATGCAGTTTTTCTTTAACCGCTATGCAGTTACAATACACCGCTAAACTTGCTCTATTAGATAACCAGCCAAAGACCCTTTAAACCATGCCAATATCACAACAAACCAGCTTAAAAGATGCTATCGACTTTAACGGCTCCGTCGCACTTGTCACCGGCGGCGGCAAAGGTGTGGGCTTGGGTATTAGCCTTCGACTGTTAGAAGCCGGAGCCACTGTTTATATCTGCGGACGCAACGCACCTGACACTTTACCCAGTGTCGAAATCGACGGAGTCAAAAATGAAGCCCTATTCTTATCAGCTGATGTCCGCGACATTGAGCAATCACAAGCCATGTTCGATGCGATTAAACAGCAATCTGGCCGACTAGACGTGCTGGTAAACAATGCTGGCGGTGCACCCCATGCAGATGCCGCAACCGTATCACCACGCTTTTCAGAATCCATTATCAAGCTGAACTTGCTCGCCCCCATTAACATGGCCCAAATGGCTAACGCAATTATGCAGGGGCAAGATAGTGGCGGCAGCATTATCAATATCGCCAGCGTCAGTGTTATACGCCCCTCACCCGGCACAGCCGCCTATGGCGCAGCAAAAGCTGGCATTGTTAACTTTTGCTCCTCGGTAGCTGTTGAATGGGCTCCCAAGGTCAGGGTTAACGCGATAATTGCTGGCTTGGTTCGCACCGAACAGTCGGAATTGCATTACGGCGATGAAGCAGGCATTCAAGCCGTCGGCAATACTATTCCTTTAGGCCGTATGGCCAACCCACAAGATATTGGTGATGCTTGTATATACTTAGCATCGCCATTATCCAGCTATGTTTCCGGTTCAACAGTCACCGTTCATGGTGGTGGCGAAGCGCCAGCGTTTTTGGCCGCTTCAACAGCCAACAATGATTAATACTGACTTACCCGTTATTCAAAGTTATTCCCAAGAGTAAACACCGCTATGCCTGAAACCACTCCCACCATTGAGCTTGCTACCCAACTAATGGCCTGCAAATCGGTAACGCCTGAAGATGCAGGCTGCCAAGCCATTATGATTGAGCGATTGCAGGCCGCCGGATTTAAAGTGGACCAGCTGCGTTACGACGATGTTGATAATTTTTGGGCGGTGCACGGAGACAGCGGCGATATTCTCGCCTTTGCCGGCCATACCGATGTCGTTCCTGCCGGTGATGAAGATCAATGGGAGTTTCCACCCTATCAACCACGGATAGATAAAGAAATGCTCTGCGGGCGCGGCGCGGCAGATATGAAAGGCAGCTTAGCCTCGATGGTAATCGCCGCAGAGAATTTTGTTAAACAATATCCCAGGCATAACAACCGTCTGGCCTTTTTAATTACCAGTGATGAAGAAGGTATTGCTATTAATGGTACGGTTAGAGTTATGGACTATCTCGCGTCTATTAATGAGTCGATTAAATGGTGCGTGGTGGGCGAGCCATCCAGCTCTGACAAAACCGGCGACACAATTAAAAATGGTCGTCGCGGCTCGCTGGGTCTAACACTTACGATTAATGGCGTACAGGGCCACGTCGCTTATCCGCAGTTGGCGGACAATCCTATTTTTAGCTTTGCACCAGCTATAGCCGAACTGGACAAAACCGTTTGGGATAAAGGTAACGATTTTTTCCCAGCTACCAGTTTTCAAATATCGAATATTCAGGCCGGTACTGGCGCTACGAATGTTATTCCGGGCAATTTACATATTGTTGCCAACTTTCGTTTTTCAACCGAACTTACTGTTGAAAACATCCAGCAACGCTTTACTGAAATTCTAGACAAACACCAATTGAAATACGATATTGAATGGCACTTAAGCGGACTACCTTTTATCACCGAACGCGGTGAGTTAATTGATGCCGCCATTAACGCCATTCAAAGCGTTACCGGTCTAAGCAGTAAACTTAGCACTGCGGGTGGCACATCGGACGGACGCTTTATTGCACCAAGCGGCGCGCAGCTCGTTGAACTAGGACCGGTTAATGAAACGATTCACCGTATAAACGAACGAGTTAACGCCGCTGAATTAGATCAGTTAACCGAAATTTACCAATCGATTATGCAGCAGTTATTAACTCATAGTTGATACATAGCGAATAGATCTTGCTTATCGAAATTAGCGCTTGTTAAAAACTTTGGCTTGCTAAAAACAATTTGGATCGTCAAAACTCTTATGAAAGAAGATAAGCATCCGACCATTCGCAGTAGGCTCGCAGCGTTAATGAACAACGATGTTCGGCGGCTACAGCACTTTTCAATTAGTGCAGTGATATTTTTTGTTGGCTACGGCATGATCCACTGGTGCGAGCAAAATATGCCTCCCTCACTTGAGCAAGAACTCACCACACTTGCACTACTGTTTATGACCGCGCTTGCCTTCCTTTGGGCAATCACCATGCAAATCCTTTACATCCTCTCAAAAACCATTAAATAACTCTTATATTTCAATAGCTTAAAATTTAATGTGTCACAGCTCAAATAGCGCAGCATTCTCATGCAATCAAACAAACTTGGTCTAGACTTGTAAGAGTATTACGGGGTTAGGAGACACTTGCCAAATAACTACAACAGTTAATCAGCAAGTAACACAGACGGAAAGAATAGGAGATGGTATCGGATTGCCACAGCCCCTCGAATAATTGACTTTTTGCTTCGAGCTATTGAAAACGAAGCCGCAATTAATATCATTGGGAGTAACACCTGTGGCACTTGAATTTCCTGAGAACACCGTATTAGCATCACGCTACGTTAAACAAGCGTTGCCGATGATGATCAAAAATAATATCCCGCCTAATCCTTGCAACTTTGCGCTTTGGTACGCTTATGTCGCGAACCGTGACGCTGGCTTAAAGACATCGCTGGACAATACGATTGAAAAAGAAGGCACCTGCCCTGACAGCGTTAGTCGTGAATTATTTAAAAAACATGTCATAAAAGAAGAAATCGAACTACAGAAAAATCTGCAGGACTCGCTAAGTAATGTGATTCAGGAACTGACTGGCAACGTCAGCAGCACTAAAACTGGCGCCGACGACTTTACCCGCAGTCTTGAAGAAAGTTTAGAGACTATGATCTCTGACCCAGACCCTGTACATATTCAAGATACGGTGAAAAACTTAATTGAATCCACTAAGGCAGCTAGTCATTTAGCTGATGGTTTTCAATCCCAACTGCAAGCAGCAGAAGAAGAAATTTCTGCATTAAAAGTACAGTTGGAACAAAATGAACAAGAAGTTTATCTAGACGCTTTAACCAAAGTCGGCAATCGCCGCGCATTTGATAAACGTCTTATCGAACTATTTCAAGACGAGCAAGTTGAGGCCACCTTGGTTCTGGTTGACCTTGATCACTTTAAAGCCCTTAACGATACCTACGGTCACTTAATGGGTGACAAAGTATTGCAAGGTGTTGCAGAAGTAATGCGAAAAGTATGTCCTGATAATGCATTAGCTGCCCGCTATGGTGGTGAAGAGTTTGCCTTTTTGGTTGAAGGCCCGGCCGATGTTGGCGCTGCGATTGCCGAGAGTACTCGCCAGTTATTAACCAAATTATTATTGCGTAAAAAGAGCTCAGATCAAGTCATTGACAACGTCACTGCATCATTTGGCGTTGCACAACGTACTAGTGGTGAGTTCCCTGAGCAGTTAATTGAGCGTGCGGATAAAGCGCTTTATGAAGCCAAAGAATCTGGCCGTAACCGCGTAGAATTGGCCGCCTAATTAAGTCTTGATCTAAGTATTGTCTTGTAACTCTTACACCGGTTAGTTACTCCAACTAACCGGTGTGTTTTTATTTTTTATCCAAGGAATTAAATCCACACCGCCCGTCTACTTTATCTCAATCAGAAAGCCCGCATCAAAAGATCAGTTCAGCACTTAGACATTCGCTACATCATAGGCAATATGCAGTTCTCTAAGGCCATTAATAAAATTTGTGCCCGTCCAAACCGGTTCTGAAATCGTCCGCGGATTGCGGATATATTTTACCAAGCCAGAAAAAACCACCTGCATTTCCAAACGAGCCAAATGCGAACCCAAACAAAAATGCTCACCCACACCAAACGAGCGATGCCCGTTGCGTACTTCTTCGCGCTGTTGCCGGGTAATATCGAATACTTCGGGCGCGGTAAATTTAGATTCATCGTGATTACTGGAGACATAAAACATCACCACTTTATCACCGGATTTAATATTCTCACCGCCTAGTTCAAAATCCTGCATTGCAGTTCTACGCATTAATTGAATCGGCGCATTAAAGCGAAGAATCTCTTCAACCGCATCATCGATTAGCTCGGGATTATCGATCAACATTTGATACTGCTCGGGATGCTCCATTAACAAACGTATACCATGCGATGTTGCGGTACGGGTTGTCTCGTTACCCGCGACAATTAATAATAAAAAGAAACTGCGAAACTCATCATCCGTCAAACACTCGCCTTCGAGTTCAGCATTTAACAGAGCGCCGACAATATCTTCTTTTGGATCTTTACGCGCCTGCTCCATAATTTTATCTGCGTAAAGGTATAACTCTATTTGGGCTTGTCGACGTAAGTCCTCGCCGTTCTCATCAAAAATAATACTTTCGTCTTCTTCCAACATCATATTGGTTAGACGAAAAAACATACCGCGATCTTCTACCGGCACACCCATAATTTCACAGATAGCAATTAACGGCAGTTCACGGGCGACCTCGGTAACAAACTCGCATTGATTCTTCTTTAAAACTGGCGCAAGCGTCTCGAGAAAAATATCATCAAACCGCGCTTCAAGTGCAGAAACATGCTTGGGTTTAAAAGCATTATTAACCACACGGCGATACTTAATATGATCGGGTGGATCCATATTAATAAGCGAAAGCCGCTGCAGTTCGATTTCCTCCGCTGTCATCTCCTGAAAAACCACACCGCGCTCAGCAGAAGAAAAAATAAGCGGATTTTTGGATACGATATCAATTTCTTTTTGCCGCATCACAGCCCAATAACCAACACCGTTGCTGGGATCCTCATGCCACGATACGGCTGCGTGTTGGCGAATATCGCGCAGTAAATCAAACGGTACTCCATTAGCAAAGGTTGATCCCTGACTAAGGGCTTCGTTGGAATAAGGACACTGAGTCATATGTTTGCTCCGTTAATCTCAGGCAAAATTATTTTAGTTTAAATAACAGAAGAGAAGGAATTATAGCCTAGGGGATAAGGGTTTTATCAGCTTATGCTTGCTGGGGCATTACTTTACAGTAAGACAAACGCCCTACCACCGCTTATTATCTTAGTGACAAGGTCGCCCTATAATCTGATGAGCTACTGTTTTTAAAAAAATAGATAGTGAATCGCCGATGAGCTTCGTTAAACGCAGCCGTAGGGATAAGCTTTACTTCTCCTACATAAAAAGCGCTTACTGAACGTGTTTGTTGAAGCGGCCTGACTCTGGGCCAAAATTCACTGCTTAGCTCTCTGACAGACGTAATCCTCCAGCCCGGAACCCTGCTTCGCTCGTGATCAAACTACGTAATCAGTTTGCGGCGTTTTTGCTGTTCGAAAAATTGGGGCGCTGTCGAGCGACTCCCGACAACCCCTTAACTCTAAACAACAATTAGAAATCGACTGGAGCTAGTTGAGTCACACTGCTAACTGATCGTTAGGTTATTTGTGCAGGCATCAGCTGCCGGATTAAATAGCATGAGTTAGCTCTAAGGAAGAAAATCAACTTCAAAACTGTCTGTGGTGGACCGACAGCCAGTAACTTTTTCTACAGCAAAAAAAGTCACCAAAAATGCCGTAAACGTACGTACGTTTTATCTCCGAAGTCTGCAGGGTTCCGGGTTAATGGTTTCACGACTATGAGAGAATTGGCTAGTGAGCATGCTGCTAAAGGCTAGGTGGCTTCAACGCTTCACTGCCTTCAGCAACAAGCGCCTTTTATTTAAGAGAAGTAAAACTTAGCCCTACGGCCGCATTTTACAAAAAACAACAGTTCTGACCAAGATAGCTACTCCCTCTATTGAATTCAAATTTAATGTAATTCAAACGACACAATAAATTGATTTATAGTTTTGGCCAAACCGGCTTCTCGCCCTTAGCAAACGCATCCATACTCGCCTCCATACAGCCAGTAAAATACCCTAAGGCTTGCGTTCTGTTTTCCAACTCCATAGCTTGCTGTAAATTTTGTGCCGTTAGGTTTTGCCAAAAACCTTTTTTAGTCATCCATACACCGTACTCGGAGTTGGCGATCATTTCATTAGCCAAATCAACAGCACTAGTTATTAACTCTTCGGGTTCTACCAATCGATTAAGCAAACCAAGACGATCAGCTTCTTGCGCATCAAAAATTCTGCCTGTTGCCATTAGCTCTAAAGCTTTGGCCGGTGGAATTAATTTAGGCAAAAAATAACTAGTACCTACATCACAGGAACTCAGTCCGGTCTTAATAAATACCGAACCAAATTTCGCCTTAGTCGATGCCACTCTAAAATCGCAGGCTAAGGAAAAAGCTAAGCCGCCACCCACCGCCGCGCCATTAACTGCTGCAATAACCGGCTTATCGCATTGGTGAATCGCCAACATGGTTTTAGCCAAATATTCTTGATACTTATAAACAAAACCCAACTGCCCCATACCTTCGGTACCGGGAATTGCACCCGCAGTATCCCGACTAGTTAAATCAGCGCCAGCACAAAAACCTCGTCCTTCACCCGTAATAATCGCAACGCGGGTATTGCTATCCAAATTGATTTTCGCGAGCGCGTCCTGCAATCCCTCAAGCATCTCAGGACTAATCGCATTTAACTTATCAGGTCGATTTAAGGTAATTAACGTTACTTGATCCGCAATGATCTCTGTTTTTACACTGGCGTATTGATTCATAAAATACCTGTTAAATATAAATTTTTTAGGTCAATAAAGTGAACTTACTAGTCAGATTATAACGATGCTTGATTGCCTTAGGGGCTTGATAAGATGAGCGTTAGTTAAGTAACCGATGACAACTTTGCTTCCAGTGCTTGCCGGGCAAACTCATTTAGCTTAATACCCGCTGTCCTAGCAGCTACCGCAGCACGAATATGTATGTCGTAACCCAAACGCACATTAAAAGTACCTTTGCATGGCAACTCTGGTGTTTTTTTTGATCGCTTGCAAGTCGCTAGATAGTCGTCAACCGCTTGCTGAAACGCATTGTTAATCTCGGCAAATGACTCTCCTTCGTAAATAATTAAATCGCTTATAAATTCAAGCTTGCCATATAAACAAGCATCTTCTTGCCTGATGTCAATCGAGCCAAAATACCCTTGGTAAGTTAGTAATGATAACATTAGATAATCCCTACTTCTGGTCGCACCGTAATGACATGCCTACGTGCATAACGCTTACCTTCGCTACCCGGATGCAGGCGATGCAAACTGATAACCGCTTCTAACGCTGGATGAAAAAACTTTACGCGCGAACCAGCACCGCTTACATGCCTAAAACCCAGCTCCCTTAATAACGGCTCCAGCTCCGACCAAGTTAAAGAACCATTTAAATTCAATGACATACTAGTTAATTTATTCCTTTTACACACATATCACCTATTCCTTTAGGTATGTTAGCTAGCCGCACGCGTCCCCGGCGGGCATACCACCGAGGGAAACTTTGTCAAAAAATATTTTAAGAGAGCATTTTCATTGCGTCATCCTTTTCGCAGAAGAGAATTGATTGATGGAATGTATATTTAAAAACTATTGATTTTGAAACTATTTTATTAAAGACCTCGACTTAGCACTTGCAAATAATTAGCTTCCATGTGAACCACCACGGCGCCAAGCATAATAGGCTAGCTATTTGCTAAAAGAGCAAACCCAAAGTAGGCACATCAATATTCGCATAATCCATTATCACTTCGCGCGCGTCAATCTTAAAGCTGTCGCCATCAACAATTAATCTATCGTTACGCTGGCCACTATATATAAAATTATCGCTACCGGGCCGAGCAAAAAATAGATGAAAATTACTTGTCACCCTATAAGTATTTTCTTCGACCGATAAAATCTCAACATTACCGACAATACGTCGCGTGCGCGCTGGTGGATTTTCTGCCCACGAGTTTGCCTTATACGCGCGATCAACCCGAACAAATAAATGCGCATAACCCTCTTCACGAATGGGGCTGCCCATATCATCGCTGCGCTCTAATTCTTTATCAATACTAATCATCTCTTCTTTGCCACGTAAGCGGTTGTCCACCAATTTATTAACCCGAGACGGCATAACGTAAGAGATGCTTTCAGTGACCAGCGCAAACCATTGCTGATATTGACGATTATCTAGCATGCGCGCTTCGCGATAATAAAACTGCTCTATCGCAAACTGTTGCTCTATGCGTTTTAATTGTGCTGACATCTTAACGCACCTCCGCTAAAGCAATACGATTAGCATCTTGATCGGAAACCGATTCCAAGGCTTCACGCCAGCGTTTAAAAAATGCCCGCGCATAATATTCATTTGCTGTTGAGCTGACCATTCCCGGCAATTCCGGATGAGGTTTTTCATCGCCCATACCCAAGCCATAGTAGTAAGGTTTATCATCGGCAAAATCAATATTGCTACCAATAAATTGCTGCATCCACGCTTCTGAATCTTCTTGCTCTAAAATTCCACCCGGACCAAAGAACGAACTATAATTGGTGCGTAATATTTTCTTGACGCTATCGGGCGCATCGGCAGGGATTGCACTCCACGACCAATACTCCACCTTACCCGGACCACGAGGATGCGACACTTTAAACGAAGTGTTAGACCATAAAAACGATAAGTTAGGATAAACCCCATAAGTCAAACCCTTCATACGCGCACGTATATCACCTACCCGCTCTTTGGCTTTGGCTTGAATCTCAAATAAATATTCTTTTACTTCGCTACCCCCTAATATTGCACCCATACCTTCCATACCCCAAGCCATATTTTCATTCGGTGTGCCTTCGGGCATTAAACGAAAGGTAGCACCGTGACCGGGGTGCGGCACAGCACTTAAACCAACATCAAAAATTTCTTGATTGGCCTCGGCGGGAATAACCGCACTATGCAAAAACGGGCCATGATTAACATCGCCTAATTGATTTTCCATAGGCAACTTCCAGTTGGCATTAATCGTCCAACGATGTGGCGCACCGGCAAATTCAATACCGTTTTCAAAGCGATCAAAAAACGCATCGAGATAAAAACGCATATCACCCAAGTAACTATCCAAGGGTTCTATACTTTCATCAAAGCTTCCAAAAATCATCCCCTGCCATGATTCAACTCGCGGCACTGGCTTTAAACCGAGAGTATTTTTATCCGGCTTTTGGCTAACCATTTTTTCTTGCGGTATGGCGACGAGACTGCCATCAACCTTATACGACCAGTTGTGATACGGACAGACAAAGCGCTTGGTATTGCCATGATCAGCACGACAAACCGGTAAACCACGGTGCGAACAACTATTAATATTGGCGTAGATTTTATTGTCTTCGCCACGCGCTAAAATAATCGGCGTCTCACACATATAGGCTTGAACAAAATCCCCCGGATGTTTAATTTGCGTTTCATGGCCCAGAAATAACCAAGCCTTACCAAATACCCCATGCTTCTCAAGTTGGTACACAGCCGGGTCAGACCATGCCCGGCGGCTGATATAAGCTGCGTCGTCACTTACTAAGTCACTGATTTTTATCATCTTTACCGCCACCGGGTTAAAAAAGCTTTGAGGAATAGATTACCAACCATTAGAAAAAATTATCGACTATTCATTTTTTATCGAGTATAACTGGATATTCCAAGCCAAATCGACCTAATCCGTTGGTTTTTTCCTAAATTTAATGAATATGTGATCATTTTTGATGAGCGACAGTAAACCGAGCAAAGGCGTAATAACCGCCAATCGAATTATGGATGCCGCCGAGACCTTATTTGCCCGCCAAGGTTATGAGGGTAGCTCCTTGCGGCAGATCACCCGTAGCGCTGGCGTCACCGAGCCGGCGCTATATAACCATTTTAAAAATAAGCGCGCACTATACGAAGCAGTGCTGGATCGCGCCTTAACGCCGATGTCAGAAGCCATGAGCAGTCATTTGCAAAGCTCCACCAACGCTCGCAGCTACACCCAATTGCCTACAGTAATGACGGATATTTTGTACGAACACCCCAAAATGGCTGCATTGTTTCAACAAGCACTACAAGGTGATCAGGAATCGGCAGGTAATCAAATAATTAAAAGCTGGTTGGATCGTTTATTTATTGAAGGCTCGGAAAATCTAACGACGGTATTAGGTTTTGATCAGAACAAACTAGATGCCAATACCAAAGCGCAAATTGCAATACATATTATCGCGCTATTTAATTTAACGACCGGTTATTTTTTATCGCAACGTGCGTTTAATACGTTGGCAGAAGGATCTTTACTCGACAAAGACAATATTGATAAACAAAAACGCCTGCTAGAAAGAATAATTCGCGCAATGTTAATCGGCTAAGCAGCTAACACTTAGCGCATCGGTTTCTTATTCAGTTAATCACTAAACCATTCTTGCATTTTCGCTTTGGCTTTTTCGACATGAGTATCTTTAATATGCTCTGACACTGTCCACAAAGCGCCAACAAGCGCACCAAGATCGTCGACATAACCACCGGGAATAAGGTCAAATACCGCATCCGTTGGTACAATAAAATAAACTAAGGCACCAATAATAATGGCTTTTGCCGACTTAGGCGTATCTGAGTCTTGCAGTGCATAAAATAATTTAAGCGCCGCTTCAACAACCTCTTTACCTGCGCTGCCCGCTTGATCTTTAATTTTTTGCCAAAAAGAGTTTTCAGAAAACTCGGTCTTATCAGCCTGAGCATTTAGCTCATCGCTAGCGCTACGCTTAGTCAAGTCCGAGGATTCAGCTTCTGTATCTGGTGTTTTCTGCATGGTTATTACTCGTTAATTCGCGCGAAATAGTAATGGTGCGATAAAGCTTACCGCGAGTAAACTCTCTGCAACAAGCTTTAACATTTCTTGATACAAGCAATAAAAAGGCTACGGAGTCTGCATTATGAAATACTGGGTATCATTGGTAAACACAACAGAAGTTGATCAATTTGTTGAAATCGCAAAACAGGCTGAAGCATTGGGATACGAAGGTATTACCGTTCCTGACCATTTAATTTACCCCACCAAAATTGAAACACCATACCCTTATACGCCAGATGGTAAAGTCTGGTGGCCAGATACTAATCCATGGCCAGATCCTTGGATATCACTTACCGCCATGGGCGTAGCAACCACACGACTGCGCTTGGCAACCAACATTTATTTAGCCGCCTTGCGCGAGCCTTTTACTGTTGCACGCGCAATTAGCGGTACTGCCATTTATACTAATAACCGGGCAATTATGGGTGTATCCGCTGGTTGGTTAAAAGAAGAGTTTGATTTGATGGGCATCGCAATGAAAGATCGCGGCCGACGACTAGATGAAGTGATCGAATGTGTTGCCGCTTTAAACACCGGTAAATCGGTATCGCACAAAGGTGAGTTCTTCGAATATAAAGATGTGATTTTATCACCAGCGCCAAGCAAGCCGGTTCCGGTATGGGTCGGCGGCGCAAGCAAACCTGCTTTGCGACGTGCAGCTGCCAATGACGGTTGGCTTGGCGTTCCCATGAACCTAAAAGACTTATCGCAAACTATTAATCGCTTATTCGAATTGCGCAAAGAAAATGGTAAGTACGATCAGCCCTACGATGTATCGGTAACTGCACTGGAGCCGATTACTCCAGAGTTTGTTGAGTCACTGGATACAATGGGTAGGTACTTCTCTAACGTTTTACCTTGGACGCCTTCACCATGGGGACGCGCATTTTGGGTAAAAGAAGATGAAGATCACACTCAGTTAGAAGTAAAGATAAAAGCGATGGAACGTTTTAAAAAGATGATGGAAGGTATGGGCATGTGGGAAGACGCTGAAGCCTAAGCAAGTTGGTTTTCTCGCCCTTACTTAGCGGGCGAGAAAACTAATCCAGTTACTGACTCTAATTAAAGCTGCGGTATTGCTTCAATATCGATCGGCATTTCCGCACGACCATAAC
>CAJQQO010000086.1 GCA_905480475.1 uncultured Pseudomonadales bacterium
CGCTTTGTTTGGTGATTATGGTGGCCGATACGATAAAAAATATCATGCCAATAAAAATACCGGTTATCAGTTTCCAGTAATTTTTTTCTCGCTCGCGCAGGGTGTTGAGATTTTCAATACTGTTTAAGCTGAAATGAGGAATAACCCAATTATCGGTGACTAGTTCAAGCAGCACTGTTACATGCTCTTGCTTGGCTAGCGTCAGTGGCATATCAACATAATGCGTAAAACTGGTGCGGCGATTGTAAATGCTTTGCATTGGTGGAGTGTTTTCAAAAAATATTTTTGAATTCTGCGTCGCGATATCATTGCTAATAATCGCCGAGCGAAGCGATAGGACTCTACCCGGTGTCAGCGATATCATTACCTGCTGAGTCTGGCCGGATAAATTATTAATGCGAAGGCGATACCAGTGCGAAATTTCCTCGCTACGAGTTGCTCTTGAGGTATTTAGTAGCGGCTGCCATCGCTCCGAATTACTATTAAGACTTTCTCGAGTGCTTGGGATCTCCGGTGTTATTTTGCTTTGACGCTTTTCTAAATAATTATCTAAGGAAATAGTTTTATTATTGCGGTCTTGTAAAATCAAGGTGGGCGTGGAGGGGAAGACAGTATTTTGATTGTCATCCTGGTTCTGAGTTATTGACGCTGTAAGGTCTACAGCGGAGCTAAGATCAGCGCTGGGTAACTCGGCAAATGCTTTTGAGTTCAATGCGGCGCTAAGTGTCAGGCAGATAAAAATGATTAGCGCAAACAGCTTTCTATAGAGCAGATTGACGAAGGTTAAGGGGGTAACAGTTTGCTTAAGGGGAATCATGGCAATGTTCCTTTGGGCCGGCAAGCGTCTGTTTGATGGTTCCAATAAAATTCTTTAAAGCAATTTTTAATGGCTTATGCCATTAGCCGCGAGCAAATGCGGAGTTGCAGCGTGCCAATAAAGCCGCGTGCGAATAAAATACTGCTAAGCCTTAGCTTTTGGCTTGCTCGCGTGCTACAGCACGGTAACCAATATCCCTGCGCATTTGTACGCCTTCCCAGTTAATTTTTTCTGCGCATTGATAAGCGCGCTGCTGTGCTTGTAGTGTGCTATCACCCAATGCCGTAACGCATAAAACCCTGCCGCCACTAGTAAGTACTTTGTGGTTTTCCAAGCGTGTTCCGGCATGAAAGACTTTGCATTGCTGGTCTTTGCTGGCCTGATCCAGACCATCAATCGGGTAACCCTTGCGATAGCTAGCCGGATAACCTTCTACGGCGAGTACTACGCCCAATGCAATCTCTTGACTCCACTCAACGGTTTCATCGCTGAGTTTTTTGTCAACGGCTGCAATGCATAGCGTGGTGAGGTCCGATAACATCCGCATCATAATCGGTTGGGTTTCGGGATCACCGAAGCGACAATTGTATTCGATAACTTTAGGCGTGCCGTCTTTATCAATCATTAAGCCTGCGTATAAAAAGCCAGTGTAGCTATTTCCTTCGGCGGCCATACCAGCAACAGTGGGTTCAATCACTTCTTTCATAATGCGCTGATGGATTGCATCGGTCACTACTGGCGCAGGAGAGTAGGCGCCCATGCCGCCAGTGTTAGGGCCTGTATCACCTTCGCCAATACGTTTGTGATCTTGGCTGGTAGCCATGGGCGTAATATGCACGCCATCGGTCACAACAATAAAGCTGGCTTCTTCACCCTCTAAAAACTCTTCAATAACGACTTTATGGCCAGCGTCACCAAAGGCATTGCCAGCCAGCATATCTTCAATGGCTTCTTCGGCTTCGCTATTGGTCATTGCAACAATAACGCCTTTACCGGCCGCAAGCCCATCGGCTTTAACAACAATAGGTGCGCCTTTCTCGCGAACATAATTTATTGCGGCGGTTTTATCGGTAAAAGTTTGGTATTCGGCGGTAGGAATATTATGTCGGGCAAGAAAATCTTTGGTAAAGGATTTTGATCCTTCGAGCTGGGCGGCTTTTGCACTTGGGCCAAAACAGCGTAAACCTTTTGCGGTAAATTGATCGACAATGCCATCCACTAATGGGGCTTCGGGGCCAATCACAGTTAGGTCGATATTTTCTTGTTGGGCAAATTGGATAAGTGCATCAAAGTTATCAACGGCAATATCAATATTTTCAATATTACTTTCCAATGCTGTGCCAGCATTGCCGGGCGCAACAAAGACTTTTGTTACTTGCTCACTTTGCGCCAACTTCCACGCTAGTGCGTGCTCACGTCCACCGTTGCCAATTACCAGTACTTGCATGTGTTCTTCAATTCCTAATGCGCTGTTGTCAATTCAATTTTTGCTTGGAGCAAGTTGCTTACCTTAATGAATAGTTTAATGGCGGAAGTGTCGCATGCTAGTAAATACCATTGCCATATTATGTTCATCGGCGGCAGCGATAACTTCTTCATCGCGGATCGAACCTCCGGGTTGAATCACACAGCTAATACCAACGCTGCCCGCATTATCTATACCGTCGCGAAACGGGAAGAATGCATCAGACGCCATGCAGGAACCACTAACTGTTAGGCCTGCATGTTCGGCTTTAATTGCCGCTATGCGCGCCGAGTTAATGCGGCTCATTTGGCCGGCACCTACGCCAATGGTTTGCTTATTTTTGCCGTAAATAATCGCGTTGGATTTAACCATTTTGGCAACTTTCCAAGTGAATAATAGATCGGCAATTTCTTCGCTGCTTGGTTTGCGCTGGCTAACGATCTTAAGATCGGCTTCGGTAATTAAACCGAGATCACGATCTTGCAGGAGTAAACCACCATTGACGCGTTTGTAGTCCATAGCGGGTGTTGATGCGGATAGTGGTCCGCATACTAGCAGCCTAACATTTTTCTTTTGCGCTACTGCGGCCTGAGCTGCGTCGCTTGCTCCGGGCGCAATAATCACTTCAACAAACTGTTTTGCACAAATGGCTTCGGCAGTTGTTTCATCTAACTCACGGTTAAAAGCAATAATGCCACCAAAAGCGGATTCAGGATCTGTTTCGAATGCGCGTTGATAAGCAATGCCAATATCTTCTGCCGAGGCAACGCCGCAAGGGTTAGCGTGCTTCACAATAACGCAGCTCGGTTCGCTAAATAGTTTTACCGTTTCCAGTGCGGCATCGGTATCGGCAATATTGTTGTAGGACAGCTCTTTACCTTGTAATTGTGTGGCGGTGGCAACACTGACATCAGCGGGCGATTTTTCTATATAGAAGGCTGATTGCTGGTGCGGATTTTCACCGTAGCGCAGGCTTTGCGCTTTAACGAACTGGGTATTAAAAGTACGTGGAAAGCCTTCGCTGCCGCCTTCAACCTTTTGGCCAAAGTAGTTAGCAATCGCACCGTCATAGGCGGCGGTATGTTCGTAGGCTTTAATGGCTAAGTCAAAGCGAGTTTCATAGAGCGTTGCGCCGTCGTTTTCTGCTAGCTCTTTCAGTACGACATCGTAGTCACTGCTGTTAACCACAATAGTCACGTCATTATGGTTTTTGGCTGCGGCACGAACCATGGTTGGTCCGCCGATATCAATATTTTCTATCGCATCCGCTAAGCTGCAATCGGGATTAGCAACAGTATTTTCAAACGGATACAAATTAACAACCACTAAGTCAATGGGATTAATCGCATTGTCCTGCATAACTTGATCGTCGATACCCCGGCGCGCAAGTATGCCGCCATGAACTTTGGGATGCAGCGTTTTGACTCGACCATCCATCATTTCAGGAAAGCCGGTGTAGTCAGAGACCTCGGTTACTTCAAGATTATTTTGTTTCAGTAATTTATAAGTGCCGCCGGTTGAGAGAATTTCAACACCGAGTTGATTCAGCTGAGCCGCAAACTCAACAATGCCAGTTTTATCTGAAACGCTAATCAGTGCGCGACGAATATTTGCTAAAGAACGATTTGCCATAGTATTTTGAGCTACACAGTATTTAAAGGTATTTGGAAGAATGATTAAACTGCATCAGAGATCTTGCCAGTAATGGATTTGATAAGGCTCTGAAATTAAAAATACGCACCTCAGTGGCGCGAATCAGTATTTAGTGATTGCAGCGATATGTCGTCAAGCGTTGAGAGCAGCCCGAGTCCGCGATTGCCTATTTATTATGCAGCTGATGTATCTGGCAGCGGGCGAAAATAGTTAATGCGATATTGGTCTAATGGCAATTTTTAGCGACAAATCCAACGAGGCGCTATTTAACCAAAAAATTGCTGCTAAATGAAAACTATTTTTATAGAAACTAAAATAGAAGCTAAATACAAACTAAAAAGCACCTGCCAAATAATGGCAAGTGCTTTTTAGAAATAGCTTATATGGTGTCGCAGTAAGACAAATAACGACTTTTAACTGCCTGCAGCTATGTGCAGCGACATATCACTACAAAGTCAGACACTCTACTTAACAGCTAAACCATTAGCTTTTTATTGGCGTGACTGAAACAACTGTTTGCTAACAGCGTATTTGAGCAAGCTTTTTGTCAAGTAGAGCGATTTAAGCGCCTTACTAATAACAGTCCGGGTAAATCGCTTACAGTAGACCGTATTGCTTTAATTTCTTTCTGAGCGTACCGCGATTAAGGCCGAGTAAGTGAGCGGCTTTAGTCTGGTTGTTACGCACATACTTCATCACTTGCTCTAGAAGTGGTGCTTCAACCTCGGATAAAACCATTTGATAAACATCCGAAACCGGCTGTCCATCGAGGTGTTTAAAATAATTAGCCATTGCTGCTTCAACGTTTTCACGCAAACTTGCCGTTGAATTAGCTGCTATTTGAGTTGGATCCAGTTGTGGCTGGATTTGGCCAGATGCTGGCTCATGCAAATAAGAGTCGCTTGTGCTCATGCTGCGATGTCCCCTGTAGTTTGAAGTTCCCCAAAAAAATGTGCTACGTGCTCCAGTTGAGCGTTACAGCTGCTTAACTGGTTAAACCGCTTTTTAGCAGTTTCAATATTACCGATGAGTCGTTTTACTTCTTGGTCTAATACACGGCTATCGGCAATGTTTTCTTTTTCTGTATTTTTTGTATATTCCGTATTTTGATTTTGCTGCTGCTGATTTAAGATTTGTTGTAAAGTTTGTTCAAAATACCAGCAAATGTGCTTTCGCGCTATCCTTACAGCAAGTTCCGTGTGTATTCCAGCGTTCTGTTTTTTATTACCGGTGTTACCACTAAGGTCAAGATCATCGTTTAAGCCACTAGTGCTGGTATTTGAGGGAGTTTGCTTAAAACTACTCTCTTCAAAATCACCATAGTAGCGATGAATATGCCGCAGATGCTCCATTATAAGCCGTTCTTTACCGCTTGTAATGCCTAAGTTCAATGATTTAGCTGTGAAAAGTTCACTTGATGCATTGGGATTATTAAGTAAATCGTTGATTTCACGAAAGATCCAAGGATTCCCTTGCGCTCCGCGCCCAATCATTACGCCATCGGCACCTGTGTAATCCAATACTGTCTTTGCTTTTATTGCCGAGGTGATATCGCCATTGGCGAACACCGGTATATCAACAGCTTGGACGACTGCCCCAATAGTATCGTATTCAACCGATCCATGATACCGGCAAGCTCTTGTGCGGCCATGTACGGCAAGTGATTGAATGCCGCAATCCTGCGCTATACGGGCGATTTGGACTGCATTCTTACTGTCGGTATCCCAACCCGTACGAATTTTTAATGTTACCGGCACATCCACGCTGCCAACTACGGCGTTG
Organism: uncultured Pseudomonadales bacterium; assembly: GCA_905480475.1. Classification (GTDB taxonomy): domain Bacteria; phylum Pseudomonadota; class Gammaproteobacteria; order Pseudomonadales; family UBA7434; genus UBA7434. Next base: position 5,718 of record CAJQQO010000086.1, read on the forward strand.
AGAATCTCGCTGACCAGCTTTTCATCTTTTAGTAGCGCCGACCCCGCAAGTTTTTTGCAGACTTTTTTAGCCGGGCAGCCCATATTGATATCGACGATTTGCGCGCCGTGACTGACCTGATAGCGTGCGGCCTCTGCCATTTGCGCCGCTTCGGTACCCACAATCTGAACGGCTCTAGGTTCAGCATCGTCAGGGTTGGTCAGTCGCAGCAGCGATTTACGGGTATTTCTTAATGCCGGGTTACTGGCGCTCATTTCCGCAGTCACCATTGCCGCGCCCGTTTGGCGGCACATCTGCCGAAAAGGAAAATCAGTAATGCCCGCCATGGGCGCAAGTACCGCGCGTCCATTGAGTTGATAGGGGCCAATCTGAATCATCTTTTAAAATACCGCGCTCGCTTAGCTGAACCGTGCAATCGTTATTGTTAGGTGTTTTTTTGGCTACTGGTTAATAGAGACAATGATACACGCAAATAGATCAATATTAATACAGAAAATACTGTTTAACTGTTGGGTGCAATTAGTTTGACCGTGTAATTGACCGCGTCAGCGCCCGGATCTTTAATTTCCAGCGCGATATGAATCGGTGTGGCGGCGGCCATCTCGTCTACCCCAAGCAGTTCGCCGTGCAAGTATTCACTGGCAGTAAAACGCCGATAGGCTTTGGTATTACCCGCTGCATCGGTAAATAGTAATTCGATTAACGGGAAGGGTAATGAATTGTTATTGGCGTTAAAGATAACGGTTTCAACAATCAGCGCATTGTCGCGCTCAGGGTGATCGTAGACCATCAGCGATTGGGTCTGATAGTCATTGGCCGATATGGCTGGAGTACATTGACTGAGCTTGCACGCCCATTGATACGCGCCTTGCCAGCGCGGGTGATTTTGGAAATCGTCCGGATGGTTAAGCATCCATTGACCGCTAAGCAGCAGCAACATTACTCCACATAGCGCCGCGCCAATGACTTTATGCAACTTGCCGCCAACACTCGCCAGCGCTCTTTCATCGTGAGCGGCAATTTCAACCGGCTGGGTTTGAATGCGGTTGAGTGCTTCAACGCTGTCGATGGTTTGCATGGACGGTTCTATACGCCCATCTTCATACAGTCGCGATTGATTGTATTCGTCTAGATCCTCGGTAACTGGGTTGGTGCCGTTATTATCCAGATCGTTCTGCTGGTTATCACCGTCAACTGGCTGTTCGGTATCAGCTTCGTCTTGCTGATTAAGGTTTGCCGATTTTTCAGGTAGCAACTGGCTTAGCCAATCATTGGTGATCTCTTTGGCGCTAGCGTTCGATGGCTCTAGCTCAGCAAATTGCTCAGCTGGGCTGGCTTGTTTGTTAGATTGATCAGTGTCGACGTTTTGATTTTGGCTTTCGATAATATTTTCAGAGTTAGCATCAGCCTGAATATCGGTAGATTCGTTGGTTTGATTGTCAGTTGCAGATTCACTAGAGGCTTCAGCGTCGGCCTGATTATCTGCGGCAAAGAATACTTTCATGCAGGAGCCGCAGCGCACATTGCCGCTGGCGGCGTTTAGTTGCGCTTCACTAACGACAAAACGGGTTTTGCAATTGGGGCATTGGCTAATCATGATTACTGACAAAGCTCGTTGATTATGACGGAGATTACGCTGTTAATTATGCCGCTTAAGTTGATGATTTGCATAAACTACCACTCAATCTAATCCATTCGTCACGCTGCGCCAAAGGTTCAAAGTTTAGCTTTTCTTTATAAGCGTCCATAACGGCTGACGCCTGCACATCCAGAATACCGGATAACACTATTTTACCGTTGCTATTGGCGAGCGTAATTAGTTCGGGTGCTAAGTCGACCAAAGGGCCGGCTAGAATATTGGCAATCACTAAATCAAAAGTGGCTAAGGCTTGTTCGTGAAGAATCTTATCCAGTTGCTGGGGCAGGCAAGCGCTGAGTCGTTCGCTGCTAATACCGTTTTGCTCGGCATTGGATAAAGTGGCAACCAAAGCTTGAGGGTCATTGTCGACGCAGATCGCCGACTTTGCCCCAAGCAGTAGCGCTGCTATAGCGAGTATGCCGGAGCCGCAACCATAATCGATCACGGTTTTATTTTTAAGATCGGCTTGCTCTAACCACTCAAGGCATAAGGCGGTGGTTTGATGTGTGCCGGTGCCAAAGGCAAGGCCGGGGTCTAATAGAATATTAATCGCGTCAGGTTCGGGGGCTTTATGCCAGCTGGGACAAATCCAGAGCTTTTGACCAAAGCGCATCGGTTTAAAATCATCTAGCCAGCGACGCTCCCAGTCTTGATCTTCCAAGCTTTCAAATTGCAAAGCTGGCAGCTTGCTGCCAAAGGTTTCGGTGAGGTGATCAACAATCGATTGTTGGCTGATAGTATCTTCAAATAGCGCGGTGAGTTGGATGGCATCCCATAGCGGTGTTTCGCCAACTCCCGGTTCGAGCACGGGTTGGTCTGCATTGTCCTGCAAAGTCACCGACACTGCGCCCGTTTGCATTAATGCGGCTTCGTATTGCTCGGCCGTTTGCGGGTTGGTATCGATATGCAATTGTAACCAATTCATTGCGTGAGCTGCTGTCTCTGCTGATTAGCGGGTGAGTGCATTTTGGCGATACCTGAGTAGCTTCGATAAATTATTAACAAGCCAAGTATCGGCAGCTCTGGCAAAATCGATAGGTTTAGCTGTTGTTACATCGCGTATTTTGAATAAGCGATTAGCAAATTATTAGCTGGCTACTTGGCTTCAGCGGCGAGCTTGTGTTCAAGGTAATGAATATTAACACCGCCGCAACGGAATTCAGTATCGCGCACCAAACGCTGGTGTAACTCGGTATTGGATTTGATGCCATCAAGCACCAATTCATCCAGTGCGTTGGCCATACGGGTTAAGGCGGTGTCTCTATCCGGGCCGTAGGTAATAATTTTTGCGATTAGGGAATCGTAGTAGGGCGGTACGCGGTAGCCACTGTAAACATGCGAATCCACTCGGATGCCATTGCCACCGGGGGCGTGAAAGTGTTTGATCAAACCAGGGCTGGGCATAAATGTGTTGGGATCTTCAGCGTTGATACGGCATTCAATTGCATGGCCGGTAAAAACAATTTCGTCTTGGGTAAAGGATAATTTATTGCCCGAGGCAATCAATAACTGCTCTTTAACGATATCTACACCGGTGATCATTTCTGATACCGGATGCTCCACCTGAACACGGGTATTCATTTCAATAAAATAAAAACCGCCATCTTCATACAAGAATTCAAACGTTCCTGCTCCGCGATAGCCAATTTGGATACAAGCGTTAACGCAAGCGGTGGCGACTTGGTCACGCAAGTCGTCGGGAATTAAGGGTGCTGGCGCTTCTTCAATAACCTTTTGGTGGCGACGTTGAAGCGAACAATCTCTATCACCTAAGTGGATTGCTTGGCCCTGACCATCGGCTAATATTTGAATCTCAACATGACGTGGGTTGCCAAGAAATTTCTCTAAATAAACCGTGTCATCGCCAAAGGCCGCTTTTGCCTCGGCTTGGGTTAATGCGATGGAGCTAATCAGCGTTGATTCTTCTTCAACCACTCGCATTCCTCTACCGCCACCACCTGAGGCAGCTTTGATAATGACCGGGTAGCCAATCTCGTTTGCAATGCTCATTGAGCGCGCGGTATCGCTAGTCAGTGGTCCGTTTGAGCCGGGAACAGTGGGCACGCCGGCTTCTTGCATCTCGCGAATGGCGGCAACTTTATCGCCCATGGTTCGAATAACATCGGCGGTGGGGCCGATAAAGGTAAAGCCACTTTTTTCAACTTGCTCGGCAAAGTCAGCGTTTTCGGCAAGAAAGCCATATCCCGGGTGAATGCCATCAGCGTTGGTCACTTCGGCGGCACTGATAATTGCGTGGCTGCTTAAATAGCTATCGGTTGACGATGCAGGGCCGATACAAACGGCCTCGTCGGCTAAGCGAACATGCATAAGATCAGCATCGGCCGTGCTGTGAACGGCAACGGTTTTTATACCTAATTCGCGACAGGCGCGAAGTATTCTTAATGCGATTTCGCCACGATTAGCGATAACGACTTTATTTAGCATGTTGATAAATCCCGTCTGTCGCAGGCCTTGTATTGCCTGCGGTACATTAGCTACTGGTACATACTGTGAATAAAAACCTGCGGCGCTAAGCTAGGCGGTTTTTATTTTGCAAAAGCTATATTGCGCACAGATTATTAAGCGCTGATCTTAGCCGCTTTGATTGGCGATTGCTTTTATCCAATAACGATAAGTGGCTGATCAAACTCAACCGGCTCGCCGTCTTGAACCAATATAGCTTCAACGATGCCAGATTCGTCGGCCTCGATTTGGTTCATCATTTTCATTGCTTCAACAATACAAACGACATCACCTTTATTGATGCTTTGTCCTACCGTGACAAAGGCAGCGGTTTCCGGTGAGGGTGACTTATAAAAAGTACCAACCATCGGCGAACGAACGGCATGGCCGTTAATTGCTGGGGCTTGTTCGGCTGGGCTAGCTGCTGCGACCGGTGCTGCTGCTGGCGCAGCTACTGGAGCGGCTGCAACTGGAGCCGCAGCGGCAACCATTTGTACCGGACTAGCACCGCGGCTAATTCTTACTGATTCCTCGCCTTCTTTGATCTCAATTTCCTGCACATTGGATTCTTCCAGCAGTTCAATCAGTTTTTTGACTTTTCTAATATCCATGTTGCGCTCTCGTGTAATGGGTTTGCGTCTTATAAAACAGTATTGGCTGCAAATGGCGTCGGGACAGTGGTCCGATCATGCTTTTGCAGGGGTTAATTTTTAATGCGATCCAGTGCGGCGCTTAACGCCAGCTCGTAGCTTTTGGCACCCAATCCCGAGACCACGCCTACGGCAACATCCGACAAGTAGGATGTATGCCTAAAGCTCTCACGGGCGTGGATATTGGATAGGTGCACTTCGATAAATGGAATGTCGACTCCCAACAAGGCGTCGCGTAGTGCAACACTG